>NZ_JBFTEP010000045.1:0-27315 GCF_047229365.1 Cellulomonas pasadenensis
CGCCGCGGCGGCGACCGCGGCCAGCGCCGCGACGACCGCCCACGCCACGCGGGCGGACGTCGTCGTCGCGACGAGCAGCACCGCCGCCGTGCCGAGCGCGGTGCCCAGCTGCGCCGCCGTGTTCAGCACGCCCGCCGCCGTCGCGCGCAGGTGCTCGGCCACGCTCGTGCCCATGTCGTTCGCGGCGACCGACGACGCGCCCAGCCCGAGCCCGCTCAGCCCCGCCGTGACCGCGACACCGACCGGCTGCGGCCACGCGACGAGCACCGCGTCGGCGACCGCGACGAGCGCCAGGCCGGCCCCCATCGTGCGCCGCCAGCCCCACCCCGCGACGACGCGCGGCGCCAGCGCCGACCCCGCGACCGCCAGCACGCTGACGCTCACGAGGGCGCCCGCCGCGGCGAGCGGCGACAGCCCGAGCTCGTCCTGCAGGTACAGGGTCGCGACGGTCGCGGACGAGCTCGTCGTCGCGGTGTTCGCGAAGGACCCGAGCGCGCCCCAGCGCAGCCGCCCGGACGCCCGTGCCGCCGGCGCGACGAGCGGGACCGCGGCCCGCCGCTCGGCCGCGACCAGTCCGACGGCAGCCGCCACGCCCGCCGCGAGCAGCGCCGCACCCACGGCGGTCGCGGCCGTCTCGGCGAGCACCGTCGGCCCGGCGACGAGCCCCATCGCCCCACCGGTGAGCAGCAGGGCCGACGTCCACGGGATCCGCACGTCCCGGTCCGCGCCCGCGTCGGGCGGCAGCACGGCGCGCACGGCGACGACGAGCCCGACCGCGAGCGCGACCGTCAGCCAGAACACCGCCCGCCACGTCGCCACCTCGGTGACGACACCGCCCACCACGAACCCCGCGGCGCCCGCCGTGGCCCCCGCCGCGCTCCACGCCGCGACGGCGCGCCGGCGTCGCGCGCCCTCGGGCACGAGCGTCGTCAGCAGGCGCAGCGCGGCGGGGACGGACGCCGCGGCCGCGGCACCCTGCAGCGCGCGGGACGCGGTGAGCAGCACGACGTCGCCGGCCGTCGCACCGAGCACCGATGCGGCCCCGTACAGCGCGACGGCGGCCAGCAGCACGCGCCGGTGGCCGAGCCGGTCGCCGAGCCGCGCGGCGACCATGAGCAGCCCGCCGAAGACCATCGCGTAGGCGGTGACGACGAACGTGCCCTCGCCCGGCGTCGCGCCCAGGTCGTCCAGCATCCGCGGCAGCGTCGTGACGACGACCGTCACGCCCAGCACGTCGACGAGCTGGACGAGGCAGAGCGTCACGGTGACGGCGACCACCCCGGCGGGCGTCGCGGTGCGGCGCCCGGACCCTCCCGTCACCCGTGCGCCGCCAGGAAGGCCGCCAGGTCGGCCGCGATGCGCTCGGGCTCCTCACCGTTGACCGCGTGCGTCGCCCCCGCGTACAGCCGCACGGTGGCGTCGGGCAGCGCTCGCTCCGCCACCGCGGCGGCGTCGGTCGCGTCGTGCATGACCGAGTCCTCGGCGAGGACCACGAGCACCGGCACGTCGAGGTCCCGGAGCGCGTCCTCGGGCACGCGCGACGGCTGGGGGAGCCGCATGGCGTACCCCCGCATGCCGGCCTCGATCATCTCGGCGACCGGCACGTCCTCGACGGGTGCGCCGCCCGCCGTGTACGAGGCGAAGGAGTCGCGCCACGACCGCGGGAGCCACGGCACGGACGCCGGGATCGCGCGCAACGCCGTGCCCACGGGGATGTCGCCCACCACCTGCACGGGCTCGAGCAGCGTCAGGCTCGCGACGCGCTCGGGTCGCCGCAGGGCGAGGTTCGTGGCCGTCCACCCGCCGATCGACAGGCCGACGACGTGGAACCCGTCCTCGGGCAGGGCGGCGAGCATCTCGTCGAGCCACGCCGCCTGGGCGTCGTGGTCCGTGACCGGCCGCTCCTGCACGCTGCGCCCCGGCTCGCCGAGCAGGTCGAGCGCGTAGACGTCGGCCACCTCGACCAGCGAGGGCAGGTTGTCCGCCCAGACCGGCGTGCCCGACGCCGTCCCGGGCAGCAGGACGAGCGGCGTCGCGCGGTCCGCAGTGCCCGCGAACCGGTACACGCGGACGACGCCGAACGACGTCCGCACGTCCCGCGTCTCCGCGGGATGCGGCAGGTCCTCGAAGGCCTCGTCGTAGGCGGCGAGGTACCGGTCCTGCGCGTCGGCGCTGCGCCAGTGGCCCACGGGCGACGGCTCGCGCAGCAGGAACGCGACCACGACGGCGGCCACGGCGACGACGGCGAGCGCGACGAGCCAGCGCCGTCGTCGCCGGCGGGGCGGCGGACGGTCGGCGGGTGTGGCGCCGGCCGGGACGGGTCCTGCTGCGCTCGTGGTCACGGTGGCCCCCTCGCAGAGCGGCTGCCTCGTGCACGACCGTACGACCGCCGTCCGACACCCGCGCCCGCGGCCCTCCGGATGCAGGTCAGCGGCCCGGGTGCGACGGTGGACGCCGGAGCGGGGGGACGACCCACGAGGAGGCAGCGTGCGCGCACTGACCTGGCAGGGCCGCGAGAAGGTCACCGTCGAGACGGTCCCGGACCCCCGCGTGCAGGAGCCGACGGACGCGGTGATCCGCGTGACGTCGACCGCCATCTGCGGCTCGGACCTGCACCTGTACGGGGTCCTCGGTCCGTACCTGACGCCCGGCGACATCCTCGGGCACGAGGCGATGGGCGTCGTCGAGGAGGTCGGGCCGGAGGCCGCGGGACGGCTGAAGGTCGGCGACCGCGTGGTCGTGCCGTTCGGCATCGCGTGCGGCGCGTGCTTCTTCTGCACGCGCGGCCTGCAGTCGCAGTGCGAGACGACGCAGGTCCGCAGCCAGGGCAAGGGCGCCGCCCTGTTCGGGTACACCGAGCTGTACGGCAGCGTGCCCGGCGGGCAGGCGCAGTACCTGCGCGTGCCGCAGGCGCAGTACGGGCCCGTCGTCGTCCCCGACGACGGCCGGCCCGACGAGACCTACCTCTACCTGTCCGACGTCCTGCCCACGGCGTGGCAGGCCGTCGCGTACGCCGACGTCCCGCCCGGCGGCACCGTCGCGGTCGTGGGCCTCGGCCCGATCGGCCAGATGGCGGCGCGCATCGCGCTGCACCTCGGGGCGGGCCGGGTCATCGGCATCGACCGCGTCCCGGAGCGGCTCGCGATGGCGGCGCGGCACGGCGTCGACGTCCTCGACGCGTCGCAGTGCGACGACGTCCCCGCCGTGGTGCGCGACCGCACGCAGGGGCGCGGCGCCGACGCCGTCGTCGAGGCCGTGGGCATGGAGGCGCACGGGTCGCCGGTGTTCGAGCTCGCGCAGAAGGGCGCCGGGTTCCTGCCCGACGCGCTCGCGAGGCCGTTCATCGAGAAGGCCGGCGTCGACCGGATGGCCGCGCTCCAGACGGCGATCGGCGTCGCCCGCCGCGGTGCGACCGTGTCGGTCGTCGGCGTGTACGGCGGCGCCATCGACCCGTTCCCGATGATGGACGTGTTCGACCGCCAGCTGACCGTGCGCTTCGGCCAGGCCAACGTGCGGCGCTGGGTCGACGACATCCTGCCGCTCGTCACGGACGACACCGACCCGCTCGGCGTGCTCGACCTGCGCACCCACCGCGTGCCGCTCGAGCGCGCGCCCGAGCTGTACGACACGTTCCAGCGCAAGGCGGACGGCTGCATCAAGGTCGTGCTCGACCCCGCCGCCTGAGCGGGGACCGGGGCGCACGGCGACGGGCACGGACGGGACGAGCACGCACGGACGAGGGCGGACGGAGGCACCATGCGGGTCGTGGTCGTGGGGGCCAGCGGGAACATCGGCACGGCGGTCCTGCGCCGGCTCCGGGAGGACGCGACGATCACGTCGCTGGTCGGGGTGGCGCGGCGGGCGCCGCGGCAGACGCCGCCGCCCCCGTACGACGTCGAGTGGGTGCAGTGCCACATCGGCGCGGCCGGCGCCGACGAGCCGGTCGTCGCCGCGCTCGCGGACGCGTTCGCCGGCGCGAACGCCGTGGTGCACCTCGCGTGGGCGATCCAGCCGAGCCACGACCGGTCGTACCAGCGCGCGGTCAACGTCGAGGGCACGCGGCGGATCGTCGCCGCGGTGCGCCGCGCCGGCGTGCCGCACCTGGTCGTCGCGTCGTCCGTCGGCGTCTACGGCCCGGCGCACGACGACGAGCCGAAGGACGAGCGGTTCCCGGCGACGGGCGTCCCGACCTCCGACTACAGCGTCGACAAGGCCGACATGGAGCGCGTGCTGGACGAGGCCGAGGCGGCGGACGCCGGCCTGGCGATCACGCGCATGCGCCCCGCGCTGGTGTTCCAGCGCGACGCCGGCCACGAGATCCACGGGATCTTCCTCGGGCGGCTCGTGCCCGGCCGGCTGCTCGACGGCAGGGTGCCCGTGCTGCCGTGGCCGCGCGGCGTGCGCGTGCAGGCGGTGCACGCCGACGACCTCGCGGAGGCGTTCCGCGAGGCGATCGTGCGGCAGGCCCGCGGCGCGTTCAACCTCGCGGGGCCGGGCGTGCTGCGCGGGCCGGACGTGGCGGCCGTCCTCTCGCAGTCGAAGCTGCGCGAGGTGCCGCCGACGGCCCTGCGCGCGGGGCTGCTCGCCGCCTGGCACGCGCGTCTCGCGCCCATCGGCCCCGGCTGGCTCGACCTCGCCGCGTCCGTGCCGCTCCTCGACACGTCGCGCGCCGAGGAGATGCTCGGCTGGCGCCCGCGGCGCACCGCCCAGGAGGCGCTGCGCGAGCTCGTCGACGGCATCGCGGACGGCGCCGGCACGGTCAGCCCACCCCTGCGCGCCCGCCACCTGCGGGCCTGACGGCATGCTGGGCGCATGAGCACCCCCACGCAGCCCGCGGTCGACCCCGAGCGGTTCGTGCTCGGGAACCCGTCCGCGCCCGTGACCGTCGTCGAGTTCGGCGACCTCGAGTGCCCGTACTGCCGCGCGGCCGCGCCGGTGCTGCGGCGCCTCGTCGAGGAGTCCGACGGCCGGGTGCGCCTCGTCTGGCGGCACTTCCCGCTGTTCCAGGTGCACCCGCACGCGCTCGCGGCCGCGCTCGCCGCCGAGGCCGCGGGGGCCCACGGCCGGTTCTGGGAGCTGCACGACCGCCTCTTCGCCGACCAGGAGCACCTCACCGACGACGACCTGCGCGCGCACGCCGTCGCGCTCGGCCTCGACCCGGAGGACCTCGTGGGGGAGCGGGCCGAGCAGCACGCCGACGCGGTGCGCGCCGACTACGCGGACGGGCTGGCGCTCGAGGTGCCCGGCACGCCGACCGTCTTCGTCGACGGCGTGCGGTTCCGCGGCCGGATCGAGCTCGAGGCGCTGCGGGCGGTCGTCGACGCGCTGGAGGCATGACCGCGGACGTCGCGCGCGCGGCACCGCGCCCGTGCGCGACGATGAGGACGTGACCACCGCCGACGACGCCGCCCTGCCCCGCACCACCGCCCCGACCACGCCGGCGGGCCCGCCGCTGCCGCGGACCGCGCTCGTGACCGGCGCCGGCCGCGGCATCGGCCGGGAGCTCGCGCTCGGCCTCGCGCGCGCCGGGTACGCGGTCGGGCTCGTGGGGCGCACCCGCGCCCGGCTCGACGACGTCGCCGACGAGGTCCGGGCGACGGGCGCCGCGGTCGCCGTCGCGGCGGCCGACCTGGTCGACGCGACCGCCGTCGCGGACGCGGTCGCGCGCGTCGAGGCGGCGCTGCCCGGCGGCGTCGGCCTGCTCGTCAACAACGCGGGCGTCATCGAGGAGAACGAGCTGCCGTTCGCCGACGACGACGTCGAGGACGTGTGGCGCGTGGTCGAGACGAACCTGCGCGGCCCGCTCCTCGTCACGCACGCCCTGCTCCCCGGCATGCTGACGCGCGGCGGCGGCCGCGTCCTGCAGGTCAACTCCGGCGCGGGCCACCGCGCCCAGCCCACGTACACCGGGTACACGATCAGCAAGGGCGCGCTGGCGCGCCTCACCACGCAGCTCGACCACCAGTACCGCGAGCGGGGTCTGCGCGTGCTCGACCTCGCCCCGGGCGTCGTCGCGACCGACATGACGGCCGCGATGCCGGTGCACGCGACGCGCACCGACTGGACGTCGCCCGCGCAGGTGCTCGAGCTCGCCCTCGGGTTCGCGGACGGCGCCCTCGACGCGCTGTCGGGGCGTTTCGTGCGTGCGGGCGTCGACACGGTGGACTCCCTGCGCGCCGCGACGCCCGCGATCCTCGCGACCGACGCCCGGCGGCTGCGGCTGTCGACGTGGGGCCCGGACGACCCGGTCGCCTGACCCGCGCCGGTCAGGACCGCGCGGCGCCGCCCCACGGCAGCGGCGGCAGCTCCGGCGGCAGCCGCGGCGGTGAGCACAGCGGCAGCCGCTCGCCCAGCCAGCGCAGCAGCAGCGACCCCGCGACGGCGGCGACGAGCGACCCGGTGAGCACGCCGATCTTCGCGTGCTCGAGCTGCACGGGGTCGTCGAACGCGAGGCCGGCGATGAACAGCGAGATGGTGAAGCCGATGCCGGCGAGCACGGCGCCGCCGAGCAGGTGCCCCCACCGCACGCGCCCCGGCAGGTCACCGAGGCCGAGGCGCAGGGCGAGCGTCGCCGCGCCGGTGATGCCGACCGCGTTGCCGACCACGAGCGCGACGGCGACGCCGATCGTCAGGCGGGAGCGGAACGCGTCCGCGAGCGTCTCCGGGTCGAGGTTCACGCCGGCGTTCGCGAGCCCGAACAGCGGCACGACGACGTAGGCGCTCCACGGGTGCAGGACGCGCTGCAGCCGGTCGCCCGTCGGCACCGCGGCGCGGCCCGCGCGCTCCGCGGCGTGCTCCCGGTCGGCGCCGCCCTCGTGCAGGAAGCGGCGCGCGTGGGCGGCCACGTCGTCCCGCCGCTCGTCGCGGGGCAGGGACGTCGGCACGAGCAGGCCGACGAGCACGCCGGCGATGGTGGCGTGCACGCCCGAGGCGAGCACCGCGCCCCACAGCGCGAGCCCCACGACGACGTACGGCGTCAGCTGCCAGACCCGCCGCAGCCGCAGCGCCAGCAGCGCGAGCACGAGGGCGCCGGACACGGCGAGGGCCCGCAGGTCGACCTCGTCCGTGTAGAACACCGCCATCGCCGTGATCGCCCCGATGTCGTCGACGATGGCGAGCGTCAGCAGGAACAGCCGCAGCCGGTCCGGGCAGCGCGGGCCGAACAGGGCCAGCACGCCGACGAGGAACGCAGTGTCGGTCGACATGACGACGCCCCACCCGTGCGCGGCCTCGCCGCCGCCCTCGACGAGCAGGAACACGCCGACGGGCACGAGGAGGCCGCCGAGGGCGCCGAGCGCCGGCACCGCCACGGCCCGCGGGTCGCGCAGCTCGCCGCGCGTCGCCTCGCGGTTGATCTCGAGGCCGACGACCGCGAAGAACAGCGCCATCGCGGCGTCGTTGACCCAGTGCTGCAGGTCGAGCTCGAGGCCCGCACCGCCGAGGAACACGCCGGCGGGCGTGTGCCACAGGGCCGCGTAGGAGTCCCGCCACGGCGAGTTGGCCCACACGAGCGCCAGCACCGTCGCCGCGAGCAGCGCCACGGCGCTGCCCGCCTCGGTCGACAGGAACGTGCGCAGGCCGGGGGCGAGGGTCGTCATCCGCTCGCGCAGCGCGGGACGCGCGGCGCCGCGCACCGGCGCGGTCGTCACAGGGCGGGCGACGTGCGCACGGCGGGGACGCGGGCGCCGTCGCCCTGGGCGCGCAGCGCGTCGCGGAGGCGTTCCGCGGCGTCGTCGAGCTGCTCCGCCGGCACGTCCTGCCGGGCGTTCGCGAACGTGAGGCTCGACTCGTCCCACGCGGGGAGCACGTGCAGGTGCAGGTGGGGGACCTCGAAGCCGGCGACGAGGAGCGCCGCGCGCGGCGCGCCCCACGCCGCCTGCTGAGCCCGTCCGACGGCCTTGGCGACGACGACGAGGTGCGCGAGCAGGTCGTCGTCGGCGTCCGTGAGCTGGTCGACCTCGTCCCGCGGGACGACGAGCGCGTGCCCGTCCGTGAGGGGGGCGATGGTCGTGAACGCCACCGCACGGTCGTCGGCCCAGACGAACCGGCCGGGGATCTCGCCGTCGATGATGCGCGTGAACAGCGTGGTCATGGCCTCACGCTAGCGGGCGGGCGCCGGCGCGGGGACACCCGCCCGCGTGGTCCTCGGCGGAGGCCCGAAACGTTTAGCGACCCTCCGGGGCGTTGTCCCGGACCCGGGCGAACGCCTAGGAATCGGGTGTGCCTGCCCCCACCCTCTCCCGCCCCCGTCCCTCGCGTACCGCCCTGGCGCTCCTCGGCGCCGTCGGTCTCGCCCTCACGGCCGCGTGCTCGACCGGCACGCCCGACGAGGGGTCCGACGCCGCGGCCACCGCCGCCGCCCCCGAGCAGACGCCGACCGTCCTGCCGAGCGCCCCGGTCACCCTGACGCCCGCCGACGCGCCCGACTGCCTGCCCGAGGGCGTCGCCGCCGCGCAGGTCGGCGAGGCCCCCGCGACCACGACCGTCGCCTGGGCCGGCTCCGGCGACCGCGGCGTCGTGCTGGCCCCGCAGGTCGACGGCGACGTCTGCCAGTGGGCCGACGAGCTCGTCCGCCTGGCCGGCGAGGGCTACCTCGTCGCGACCTACGCGTGGGGGACCAGCGGCGAGGCCGGGTTCGCCTCCGCGGTCGACGTGCTCGAGGCCACGGGCGCGACGCGGCTCGCCTTCGTCGGCGCGTCCGCCGGCGGCACCCTCGCGGCGGGCCTCGCCGACGACCTCGGCGCCACGGCCGTCGTCGCGCTCAGCCCGCCCGCGCAGTACGGCGAGGTGGACGCCCGCGCGGCGTCGAGCACGTTCACCGGCCCCCTCCAGGTGTTCGCGTCCACCGAGGACCCGCAGGTGCCGCTGACGGACAGCACGCAGGTCGCGCGGCAGGACAAGACGTCCGTCACCACGCAGATCCCGGGCACGGCGCACGGCATCGAGTTCCTCGCGGGCGACCACGCCGAGCACGTGCGCACCGTGGTGGACGAGGCGCTGACGCAGGGCTTCGGCGGCTGAGCCGACCCGCCGCACGGACGAGCGCCCGGCCACCCCACGAGTGGTGGCCGGGCGCTCGTCCGTCGCCCGTGGCGCCCCGGGCGGTGCGTCAGAGGTAGCGCAGCGGGTCGAACTCCTCGAGCGGGATGATCCGCAGGCGCGGCAGCTGCACGTTGAACGCCGCGACGTCCGCCTCGAGGTCGAACGTGCGCAGGCCGCGGGCGGTCAGGGTCGCGAGCTGCTGGCTCGTGAACTCCCGGAAGGCGAGCAGGCCGACGTTCCGCCCGGCGTCGACGAGCTCCTCGACCTCGGGCGCGAAGTCGCCGTCGTGGCTGGCCAGCAGCACGTCGCCCTCGCGTGCGGCCAGCGCCTGCAGCGTGCGCTTGATGCCGATGTCGACGACCTTCTCGTACGACTCGCCGGCCAGGGGGATCGGCACGAAGCCGATGGCCGTCAGCGCCTGCACGAACGACATCGGCAGCGAGCCGTTCGAGGCGTTGAGGAAGAACAGGGCCTTCACGGGCTGGCCCCACGTCTGCTGCGCGAACGTCAGCACGCGCTCCCAGCGCGGCCGCTGCTCGGGCGTGGGGCGCCCGCCGAGGATCGAGGAGCCGAGGGTGGCGTCGATGTTCTCGCCGTCCACCAGCAGGTAGGTCGTGCCCGTGGGGGCCGCGTCGCTCATCGCCCCAGGCTAGACGCGCGTGGGCCGCGACGGCGCCGTCCGTCGGCGGCGTGGGTGACATGATGCGTCCTCGTCGAGGTGCGACGACGAGTGCGGCGGGCGCACGGCCCGCGAGAGGTGAGCCGGTGATGGTGGAGGACGACCGGGACGGCCCCCTGGACGTCACTCCCGACCCCGGCGCGGTCCGGGCGTCGGCGGAGGCGTGGGAGGCGCTGTTCCGCGCGCAGGTGACGCTGCTGCGCCGGTTCGCGCGCGACGACGTGTGGGGCGGCCTGAGCATGCGGGAGTACGACGTGCTCTTCACGCTCGCGCGAGCGCCCGGCCGGGCCCTGCGCCTGCGGGAGCTCGCGGCGGGCAGCCTGCTCACCCAGCCGAGCCTGTCCCGCCTCGTCGAGCGGCTGGAGGAGACCGGCCTGGTGCGCCGCGGACCCGTCGAGGGCGACCGGCGCGGCACCGCGGTCCACCTCACCGACGCGGGGGCGGCCCGCCAGCGGGAGATCGGGCGCCGGCACGTGCGCTCGATCCACGCGCTCGTCGGCGGCGCGCTCGACGCCGACGAGCTCACGACCCTGCAGCACCTGTGCGACAAGCTCCGCCTCGCGCAGGCGGCGCTGCCGGACCCCGGGCCCGCCGCGGACGCCGGCGAGCCCGCCGTCGACGCCGCCGCCGGCTGAGCCGCGCCGGGGACCTCCGACCCACGACGGCCGCGACGTCGCGCCGGACGATGGTCGTGCGGGCGGACGCCCCGCGGCACGACGGCGGAGGAGGGGCGATGCGGATCCTGCTGGCGGTGGCCTCCCGGCACCACGGGACCTGGGAGATCGGCGAGGTGGTCGCGGACGTGCTGCGCGGGCACGGCCACGAGGTCGAGCAGCGGGCGCCCGAGGACGTCGACGACGTCGACGGCTACGACGCGGTGCTCCTCGGGTCCGCCGTGTACACGGCGCACTGGCTGCCCGCCGCGCGCGAGATGGCACGGCGGTGCGCGGACGGGCTCGCGGCACGGCCGGTCTGGCTCTTCTCCTCGGGCCTCGCGACGCAGCCCGCGAACGCGGCGAACTCGCCGCTCGAGATCCGCGCGCTCGTCGAGCGGGTCGGCGCGCGGGGGCACCGCAGCTTCCGCGGGCGGCTCGACCGGGCCGTCCTGTCGTTCGCCGAGCGCGCCGTCGTCGCCGGCGGCCGCGCCCGCGAGGGGGATCACCGCGACATGGTCGCGGTGGCCACGTGGGCGGGGGAGGTGGCCGAGGCGCTCGCCGGGGTCCCGGTCTCGGCACCGGCCCTCGCACCGCCCGCCGCCCGCGCCTCCCTCGCGGGCTGACGCGCCGGCACGGTCGGGTCAGGAGGCCCGCAGCACGCTGCCGCGCAGGGACCGGAGCTCGGCGGCGACCGCGGCCATCGCCGGCCGCTGGTCGGGCGCCGACCGGGTCATGGCCCGCAGCAGCCGGCGCCAGTCGGCGTCGAGGTCCTCCGGCACGTCGGGCACGCGGAGCAGCCGGGCGAGACCCGCCGTGAGCGGGTCGCCCGGGTACGCGCGCTCGCCCGTCAGGCACTCCAGCAGCAGCAGCCCGAGGGAGTACACGTCGCTCGCCGGGCCGACACGCTCGCCGAGGGCCTGCTCGGGGCTCTGGTAGCCGGCCGTGGCGCGGTCGTCCGTGCCGATCCGTCCGGCCTCGGTGCTGCCCTGCTCGGTCGCGGTCGCCGCGATCCCGAAGTCGGCGAGCACCACCGGCAGGGTCGGGGCGTCCCGGCGGCCGGTCGCCGCGCGCTCGTCGGCGACGAGCACGTTCGACGGCTTCACGTCGCGGTGCACGACGCCCGCGGCGTGCGCGTGCGCGAGGGCGTTCGCGAGCTGGCGGCCGACGTCGGCCGTCGTCGCCGGCGCCAGCGGGCCGTCCGCGAGCACGTGGCGGAGCGTGCGTCCCTCGACGAGCTCCATCACGAGGAAGGCCACGGGCCCGACCTCCGGCAGCACGTCGGCGCCCACGTCGAGGAGGGCGACGAGCGACGGGTGGGACAGGTCGGCCAGCACGCGCGCCTCGTGGGCGTAGCGCCGCACCTGCACCGGGCTCGCGCCGTCCAGGCGGAAGATCTTGACCGCCACCGGCCGGTCGAGCCGGCTGTCCCGCGCACGGAACACCTGTGCCGACCCGCCCTGGCCGAGGGGGTCGCCGAGCACGTAGCGGTGCGCGAGCTCCGGCACCGCGTGCCGTCCGCTCCTGCTCACGGCTTCTCGACCGTCATCGAAGGCTCCGGGTCCGTCGGGTTCGTCGGTCCGGCGGCGCGGGAAGATCGCCGCCCCGCGAGCCGACGCTAGGGGTCGCGGCGGCCCGTCGCACCTCGGAGCACCCGGACGGGTGACGCGGCGGGGGCGGCCGCCGCACGCGCCGCCCGGGACCCGTGCACGTCACGGACCCGGTCCCGACGGGAGGTGACGCGACGTCGCGACAACATCACGTCCGCACCGGTGCCGCTCGGCGCGAGCGCCGTCGGGACGCGGTGCGATGATCGGGAGGTGCCCCCCGTGACGCCTCCCGTGACCGACCCGACCGCCGCCGTGCGGCCCGACGTCGACGGGCTCGCCCCGTACGACGCGGTGCTCCTCTTCTCCTTCGGCGGGCCGAACGGTCCCGACGACGTGCTGCCGTTCCTGCGCAACGTCACCGCCGGCAAGAACATCCCCGACGAGCGCCTCGCCGAGGTCGCCGAGCACTACCACCACTTCGGCGGCCGCAGCCCGATCAACGAGCAGAACCTCGCGCTCCGGGCGGCGCTGCGCGCCGAGCTCGACCGGCGCGGGCTCACGACGCCCGTGCTGTGGGGCAACCGCAACTGGGAGCCGTACACGACGCAGGCGCTCGAGGAGGCGCGCGACCTCGGCGCGCAGCGCGTGCTGGCGCTCGTGACGTCGGCGTACTCGTCCTACTCCGGGTGCCGGCAGTACCGCGAGAACCTCTGGGCGGCGCTCGAGGACCTCGGCACGCAGGACGCGGCCACCGAGGGCCGGGCCCCGCTCGCCGTCGACAAGGTCCGCTCGTACTTCAACCACCCCGGCTTCGTCGCCGCCAACGTCGACGCGGTCGTCGAGGCCTACGGGCGCCTGCAGGCCGAGCACCCGGACGCGCCGTGGCCGCGACTCGTCTTCGTCACGCACTCCATCCCGGACACGATGGAGGAGGCGTCCGTCGTCGCCGGCGCGTCCTACGCGGAGCAGCACCTCGACGTGGCGCGCAGCGTCGTCGCGGCCGCCGCCGAGCGGCTCGGGCGCGCCGTCGAGTGGGACCTCGCGTACTGCTCGCGCTCGGGCCCGCCGAGCCAGCCGTGGCTCGAGCCCGACGTCAACGACCACCTCGAGGCGCTGCACGCCGCGGGGACGACGTCGGTCGTGCTGTCGCCCATCGGGTTCGTGTCCGACCACATGGAGGTCGCGTTCGACCTCGACACCGAGGCGCTCGAGACGGCGCAGGAGCTCGGAATGGCGGCCGTCCGCGCCGACTCCGTCGGCACGCGCGAGCCGTTCGTCCGCGGGCTCGTCGACCTGCTCCTCGAGCGGGCCGCCGTCCAGCGGTCGCTCGACGCGGGCGCCGAGCGACCGGCCGAGGCGACGGTCGGCGCCCTGCCGCCGTTCCGCTCGGTGTGCGTGCCGGGCTGCTGCCGCCAGCGCGCCGGCGTCGACTCCGGCATCCCCGCGGCCTGCTCGACCGACCCCTGGTCGTGAGCCGGGGCGGCGGTGCGCCGCCGCCCCGGCACCCCGACGCCCCACGCCAGACCCGCACCGACGGACGAGGACACCCCGTGACCACGCACGCCCCCACCGACCACGACGCCCTCAACGCGACGATCCGCTACACGATGTGGTCGGTGTTCGCGGCGCAGGGCGCGCTGCCCGCCGACGACGCGGAGCGGCGCGCGCTCGTCGCGGACGCGCAGGACGCCGTCGGGCAGGACGCCGGCCTCGTCGTCCGCGGCTGGTACGACGTGGGCGGGCTCCGGGCCGACGCGGACCTCATGGTCTGGTGGCACGCCGAGACGGTCGAGCAGGTGCAGGCCGCGTACCGGCGGCTGCGTGCGAGCGCGCTCGGCGCGCACCTGCGCCCGGTGTGGTCGGTCGTCGGGCTGCACCGACCCGCGGAGTTCAACCGTGCCCACGTGCCGGCCTTCCTCGCGGGCGAGCCCGCCGGGGACTACCTGTGCATCTACCCGTTCGTGCGGTCGTACGACTGGTACGTGCTGCCCGAGACGGACCGGCGGCGCATGCTCGTCGAGCACGGGCACGCGGCCCGCGACTACCCCGACGTGCGGGCCAACACCGTGTCGTCGTTCGCGCTCGGCGACTACGAGTGGCTGCTGGCGTTCGAGGCCGGCGAGCTGCACCGCATCGTCGACCTCATGCGCGAGCTGCGGAACACGGAGGCGCGGCTGCACGTGCGCGAGGAGGTGCCGTTCTACACGGGCCCCCGCGTGGCGCTCGGGGAGTGGGCGGAGCGGCTGCCCCGGGCCTGAGCGCCGCGACGGCCGACCGGTCCGTCACCCCGCGCCCGCGCCTCGCCCGGGCGCAGCGCCGGGCCCGGACGCCCGGGCCGGGCGCCGGCGCACGGCCGGTGCCATCATCGAGGCATGCGCGACGACGAGCGGACGGACGGTCCGGCGGCCGACGAGGTGGCCGACGGTGCGACGGCGGAGGCGCCCGACGGCGTGGCCTCCGACGGCGTGGCCTCGGACGGCGTGACGCCCGACGGCGTGGCCGACGGCGACGCGACGTGGCTGCACGGCACGTGGCGCGTCACGGAGGTGGACGGCGCGGCGCTCGAGGACGGCATCGAGGGGCCGCCGTGGCTGACCTTCGAGGGCGACGGGCAGGTGTACGGCTACGCGGGCGTCAACCACGTCCGCGGGACGTGGCGGGTGACCGACGGCCGGCTCGACCTGGGACCCGTCGTGCAGACGATGATGGCCGGGCCGCCCGGCCCCACGGCCACCGAGCAGGCCGTCACGGCGGTGCTCGCCGACGGCGGCGCGGTCCGGGCGGACGGCGACGACGTCGAGGTGCGTACGCCCGCCGGCCGCGTGGCGCGGCTCGTGCGGTCCGCCGCGCCGGCCGAGCCGGGGCCCGACCCGCAGGACGGCCCGCACGTGCTCGCGTGACCGTGCCACGTGGTCGGCGCGCACGGTGCGGCCGGCGCGACGGCGCAGGGCGTCAGCGACTGCAGGACGTCACGGGTAGAGACCGCGGATCTGGTGCGCCTCGGCCACCCGCCGCACGCCGATCGTCAGCGCGGCGTCCCGGAGCGTGATGCCCTCGGCGCGCGCGAGGGAGGCCACCGCGTCGTGGCTGGCCAGCATCTGCTGCTCGAGGCGCTCGTCGATCTCCTGCGCGGTCCACCAGTACGCCTGGTTCGCCTGCACCCACTCGAAGTAGCTGACGACGACGCCGCCCGCGTTCGCGAGGATGTCCGGCACCACGACGACGCCGCGCTCGGTGAGGACCCGGTCGCCCTCGCTCGTGGTCGGCCCGTTGGCGCCCTCGACCACCCAGCGTGCCTTGACCTGACCGGCGGTGTCGCCGTCGAGGACCCCCTCGACCGCGGCCGGCACGAGCAGGTCCACGTCGAGCGTCAGCAGGCCGTGGTTGTCGATCGGGTCCGCGTCCGCGAAGCCGACGACCGTGCCTGTGCGCGCCACGTGCGCGAGGAGGGCCGGCAGGTCGAGCCCGTCGCCGCGGTGCACGCCCCCGTGCGCGTCGCTGACCGCGAGCACGCGGGCGCCCGCCTCGTGCAGCAGGCGCGCGGCGTGGGAGCCGACCTTGCCGAACCCCTGGACGGCGGCGGTGACCTCGCGCAGGTGCACGCCGTCCCGGGCCAGCGCCGCGCGCGCGGTGTGCACGACGCCCTGCGACGTCGCGGTCGCCCGCCCGAGGGACCCGCCGACCGCCAGCGGCTTGCCCGTCGTCACCGCGGGGATCGTGAAGCCCCGGTTGACCGAGTACGTGTCCATGACCCACGCCATGGTCTGCTCGTCGGTGCCGATGTCGGGGGCCATGATGT
This sequence comes from Cellulomonas pasadenensis, assembly GCF_047229365.1. NCBI lineage: Bacteria > Bacillati > Actinomycetota > Actinomycetes > Micrococcales > Cellulomonadaceae > Cellulomonas > Cellulomonas pasadenensis. The sequence continues at coordinate 15,724 of NZ_JBFTEP010000045.1, forward strand.
CCCGCTCCGGTCCGATGATCGGCATGATCTCGCTGGTGTAGCGGCGCGTGACGCGTTCGAGCTCGGCGCGCGAGTGCGCGTGCGGGTCGATCGTCACGCCGCCCTTCGCGCCGCCGTACGGCACGTCGACGACGGCGCACTTCCAGGTCATCCACATCGCGAGCGCGCGGACCTCGTCGAGGTCGACGCCCGCCGCGTACCGCAGCCCGCCCTTGCCGGGGCCCCGGGAGATGTTGTGCTGCACGCGGTACCCGGTGAAGACCTCGGTGCGGCCGTCGTCGCGCCGCAGCGGCACGGCCACGCGCATCTCGCGGCGTGGGGTGGCGAGCATGGCGTGCAGGCCCGCGTCGTAGCCGAGGATGTCGACGGCGCGTGCGAGCTGGCTCTGGGCGGTCGCGAGCGGGCTGGTGTCGACCGCCCCGGCAGGGCCGGGGTCGCGGTCGGTCGTCGGTCGTGCCGCCTCGGTGGGCACGGGGTCGGCGTGGTCGGCGGCGGGTCGCGCCGCGGTGTGCGGGGGCGTCGTCGCCCCGTCGGTGGAGGGGTGATCCATGTCACCTACCCTGGCACGCCCGTGCGGGCGGGGCAGGTCAGCAGACGCGGATGTCGGTGACCCACCGGGCGACGTTGCCGCCCAGGTGCCGGCTGTGCCGCGCGGGTACCAGCACGCACATGCCGGCCGACCCGTCGGAGAACACCGGCGCCACGAACATCGAGCGGTGCTGGCAGTTGTACACCCGGGCCGACCACGGCGACGGGAACGCCAGGTAGTACGAGGACAGGTACGAGCACCAGTCCTCCTCGTCCTCGATCGTGGCGAGGGGCTCGGCGCCCCCGCCGGGCGCAGGGAGCCCGGGACCCGCGGGGGCGGCGGGCAGGCCGGCACCGCGGTCGACCGGCGCGGGGGCGACAGCCAGGGCCGGTGCCGCGACCACGGCGGTGAGGACACCCGCCAGCAGGCCGGCGACGACCGCGGCGAGGGCGCGCGTGCCGGGGTGGCGGTGCGACGCCGCAGCACCGCGCCGCGAGGCGGGGTGACGCGGGACGTCGTGACGCGGGACGTCGTGCCGGACGGGGGAGGGGGTGCCGCGCATGGGGCTCCTCTCGTCGGCCCCGCGCGTGGACGGCGACGCGAGGTGTGGAGAGGCGCCGCACGTCGTCGGGCGGCGCCGGGCTCCACCTTCGCGAATCGGACGCCGACCTGTCAAGCGGCGAGAAGACCCGAGTCACGCGTTGTACCGACTCCGGCGTGAGCCCGGGCCGCGACGCGACGTCCCGAGGTCCGGGAGCGACCGTGCCGGTCCGTGGCGGCCCGTCTCCCCGACGAAGGTGCCTCCGCTCAGGAGGACTCCCGCACCACCAGCTCGGGGTCGAAGATGAGCGGGTCCTCGTGCGGTGCGCCGTGCAGCTGGTCGAGCAGGCGGGCGCCGGCGGCGCGGGCCATCGCGACGACCGGCTGGATGACGCTCGTCAGCGGCGGGTTGGTGGACGCCGCGACGCCCGAGTTGTCGTAGCCGACGACGGCGACGTCGCCGGGCACGTCCCGGCCGAGCTCCGCGAGGACGCCCATGGCGCCGGCGGCCATCAGGTCGGAGGCGATGAAGATGCCGTCGACGTCGGGGTGCCGCTCGAGCAGCTCACGCGCGGCGCGTGCACCGGACGTGATGGTGAAGTCGCCGTGCACGACGGCGGACTGGTCGAGGCCGGACGCCTCCATGGCCAGGCGCCAGCCCGCGAGGCGGTCGATGCCCGCGGACATGTCCTGCGGGCCCGCGATGGTCCCGATGCGCCGACGGCCCCGGTCGAGGAGGTGCTGGGTCGCGATGCGCCCGCCCTCGGTGTTGTCGGTGTCGACGTACTGGACGTCGTCGTCCGGCGCCGACAGCGGGCGGCCGACGAAGACGTTCGGCACCCGGGAGGCGAGGAGTGCGCGGTCGAGCTCGTCGTCGCGGTGGTGGGAGACCACGATCGCGCCGTCGACGTGCCCGTTGCGCAGGTAGCGGATGGTCCGCTCGCTCTCTCCCGGCCGGGCGATGACGAGGACGACCTGGATGTCGGAGTCGGCGAGCGAGGTGCTCAGCCCGTTGAGGGTGCCGGCGAAGAAGGGGTCCGAGAGCACGCGCTCGTCGGGCTCGGGCACCACGAGCGCGATGGAGTCGGTGCGCCGCGTGACGAGCGAGCGGGCGGCGCGGTTCGGGGTGTACCCGAGGTCCGCGACCGCGGCCTCGACGGCGGAGAGGGCCTCGGGCGACACCCGTAGGCCGCCGTTGATGGCACGGGAGGCGGTGGAGCGGGACACGCCGGCGCGCTCGGCCACCTGCTCCAGTGTCGGCGCGGCGGGGCGTACCTGCTCCGCGCGCGTCGGGACGTTCTCGACCACCGTTGGTCTCCTCCTGTGGCTGCTCCGTGGCAGCGTGGACGTGCTCCGGCCCTGTGCGCCCCCCGCACACGCGAGGTTACCGCCGGGGACGACCACCGGGTCGGGCGCACGCGCGGCGCACGCCCGACCCGGTGGGGGAGTGGGTCAGCCCTTGACGGCGCCGGCCATGATGCCCGCGACCAGCTGCCGGCCTGCGGCGATGAACAGCAGGAGCAGCGGGATCGTGGAGAGCACGACGCCCGCCATGATCAGGGACATGTCCTTGAAGTAGGACGCCTGCAGCAGCTGCAGCGCCACGGGCAGCGTCGGGTTCGAGTTCCCCAGGACGATGAACGGCCAGAAGAAGTTCGTCCACGACGCGACGAACGTGAAGAGCCCGAGCATGACCGCCGCCGGGCGGGCGGCGGGCAGCGCGATGCTCCAGAACGTGCGGATCATGCTGGCGCCGTCGACGCGCGCCGCCTCGATCAGCTCGTAGGGGAGCGCGCTCTGCAGGTACTGCGTCATCCAGAACACGCCGAACGCGGTGACGAGCCCGGGCACGATGACGGCGACGAGCTTGCCGATCCAGCCGAGCTCGGCCATCACGATGAACAGCGGGATGACGCCGAGCTGGGTCGGCACGGCGGTCGTCGCGATGACGAACAGGAGCAGCCCGTTGCGGCCCTTGAAGCGCAGCTTCGAGAAGGAGAACCCGGCGAGCGTGGAGAACAGCACCACGGACGCGGAGGTCACCACGGCCACGACGACCGAGTTCCAGAGCGCCTTCCAGAAGTTGATGTCGGCGGTGAGGACGCGGTTGACGTTCTCGAAGAAGTTGCCCTGGGGGATCGGCGACGGGATCGGGTTCTGCGCGATGGTCTGCGCGTCCGAGCTCGCGAGCAGGAACGCGTAGTACAGCGGCAGGACCGACACGACGATCGCGAGCGTGAGCAGCGTGTAGGTGACCCAGCCGGGCCGACGGTCGGACCCGTGCCCGCGGGTCCGCTTGACGTACCGGGCGGCGCTCGCGCCGGCGGTCTGCCGGACGAAGGGTGCGCTGGGGGCGCTCATCGCGTGACCTTCTTTCGTGCACGGGGGGCCGAGTCGGACGCGATGCGCCGGGTCAGCCAGAAGTTGAGCAGGCCGAACGCGAGGATGATGAGGAACAGCACCCACGCCACGGCGGCGGCCCGGCCGAAGCTCTTCTGGTTGCCGAAGGCCAGCTCGTAGATGTACATCGTCACCGTCATCCACTGACGGCCGGCACCGCCCTGACCGAGCTGGTCGAACATGCGCGGCTCGTCGAAGATCTGGAGACCACCGATCGTCGAGGTGATGACGACGAAGATGATGGTCGGGCGGATCGACGGGATCGTGATCGAGAAGAACTGGCGCGCACGCGTGGCGCCGTCGATGACGGCCGCCTCGTAGAGGTCGCGCGGCACGGCCTGCATGGCCGCGAGCAGGATCAGCGTGTTGTAGCCGATCCAGCGGAAGTTCACCATCGTCGCGATGGCGATGTGGCTCGGGACCACCTCACCGTGCCAGCGGATCGGGTCGATGCCCACCATGCCGAGGAACGCGTTGGCCACGCCGGACTGGTCCGCGAAGATCTTGCCGAACAGGAGCGAGACGGCGACCGGGGCCACCACGTACGGCACCAGGACACCCATGCGCCAGAACGTGCGCGCCCGCAGGTTCGCGTCCAGGAGCGCCGCGAGGACGATCGCCACCAGCAGCTGGGGGATCGTCGACAGCGCGAAGATGCTGAAGGTGTTGCGCAGGCCCTTCCAGAAGTTCGGCTCCTGGAAGACGAACGCGAAGTTGTCGAACCCGACGAACTCGCCCTTGCCGCCGAGCAGGTGCCAGTCGAAGACCGACACGTAGGCGGTGTACAGCAGGGGGAAGAGCCCCGTCAGGGCGAACAGCAGGAAGAACGGCGAGATGTACAGGTAGGGCGAGACCTTGACGTCCCAGCGGCTGAGCTTCTGGCTGAAGCCGAGCCGGCGCGGCTCGCGCGGGGCGTCGGGCAGTCGGCGCTGGGTGCGCGGCTGCGTGGTGGTGGCCATGGCGGGGTCCTCCGGGAGATGGGGCTGACGCGTGCGGGGCCGGGTCGGTGGCGGTCACCACCGACCCGGCCCCAGGCTCAGATCGACGTCAGCCGAGGCCGTTGACGACCTGGAGGAACGAGTCCCACCCTGCCTGCGGGTCCTCGCCGTTCACGTCCACCTGGACGAGCGCGTTGCTCATGGCCGTCTGGACCGTGAAGTAGTTCGGGCCCTTGAACGGGGCCTCGATGCCCTTCGAGCGGTTCGCCAGGATCGTGCCGACCGGGGCGTTGTTGAAGAACTCGTTGGTGGCCGACTGGACCGCCTCCGACTCCTGCGCCTCGATCTGGCTCGGGAACGTGCCCTTGTTCTCGAACGCCTCGATCTGCTGCTCGGGCGCCGTCAGCCAGGCGGCCAGCTTCTTGGCCTCCTCGACGTTCTCACCCTGCGACGGGACGGTCAGGTACGAGCCGCCCCAGTTGCCGGCGCCGCCGGGGTAGACGTCGGCGAAGTCCCAGCCGGTCACGCCGGCCGCGTTGCCCTCGATGACGCCGAGCATCCAGCCCGGGGCGAGCATGACCGCGAAGCCGTCGTTCTGGAACGAGCTCGTCCAGTCGTCGCTCCACTGCTCGAAGTGCGCCGACAGGTTGTCGCCGACCGAGGCCTGGACGACCTGGTCGAACATCTCCTTCACGCGCGGGTTGTCCGCGGCGATGATCTCGCCGGTCTCGGGGTCCTCGTACGCGGCCTTCTCCTGGTTGACCATGCCCTGGTAGATGGCGGTGGCCGAGTCGTAGAAGGGCTTGCCCGTGGCGCCCGTGTAGGTCTTGCCGACCTCGAAGAACTTCTCCCACGTGGCGTCGGCGCCGCCGAGGAGCTCGGCGACCGACTCGCGGTCGGCCGGCAGGCCGGCGGCCTGGAACAGGTCGGCGCGGTACGCGATGCCCTGCGGGCCGATGTCCGTGCCGTAGCCGATGAGCTTGCCGTCGGCGGTCGTGGCCGCCTCGGTCTTCCAGTCCAGCCAGCGGCCCTCGACGTCGGGCGACGTGAGGTCCTCGAACTTGTCGGGGAACTCCATGAGCTCGGGGAGCCAGTCGACCTCGACCGCCTCGATGTCCGAGGTGCCGGAGCCGGCAGCCAGGCGGCTGTTCAGGTTCTCGCGGGCCTCGTCCGCCGTCGCCGCGCGCTTCTGCTCGATCGTGACGCCGGGGTTCTCGGCCTCGTAGCGGTCGAACATCTCGTCGGTGTAGCCGAACTCGTTGAACGTGGCGACGGTGAGCGTGACGTTGCCGCCGTCGCCCGAGTCCTCGCCCTCGCCCGCGTCGTTGCTGCCGGAGCAGGCGGAGGCGATGAGGGCGATGCCCGTCACACCGGCCGCGAGCGCCCACGCCTTGCGTGTGGTCTTGCGCACTGTGACTCCCTTGTCAGTCGGACGGCGACGTCGCCGTACCCCTGGTGTCCACCCGGCACCCGTACGCCGCAGGGGCCGCGACGGGCGTCGCGCGTGGGGCCGTCGGGCCCCGACGTGGGATTCCCGTGGTCGTCCGCGGGAGCGTTCCCACGCGCTGGGTGACACCTTCGTCGGCATCATGGTCGAGTGTCAAGGAGCCCCGTGTCGGCCATCCGGGTGGTAGCGGTTCCATAGGGGCATCGGTGCAGGTCAGCGCGATTTCCCACCGCTCCCACGTTACCCAATCGTTACGGCGGGGGAGCCGGTCCGTGACCTGGACGGCACCGTGCTCGCACCGGTCGTCGGCGACCGCGGGTCGGACCCCTGGTGGCGCGCCGGCGGACCGGTGCCGGACGTGCCGGACATGTCCCCCGCGAGCACCCGCCGCGTGGCCGTCAGAGGGTCCGGTCGTGCCCGTCGGCGGTGTCGCGCGCGAGCCACGACCGCGCGACGGCGGCCTCCGCGTCGAGTGCGGCGCGCACGGCCTGGGCGGCCGCGGCCTCGACCGGGGCGGCGAAGAGGGGGACGGCCGCCCGGACGTCGCCCTCGTAGGTCAGCGTGCACGCGTCGGGGCCGGAGACGGTCAGGGCCGTGCGACCCGTCACCCGGACCGGGGCGCCGACGATCTCGACGACGACCGTGCCCGTCCGCCCGCCGTCGGCCTGCGCGGCCTCCCACGCCTCGACCTGCCGGACCTCGATGGCCGTCCCCACGACGCCGGCCAGGTGCGGCGGGATCAGCTCGGTCGGCAGCGCACGCCGGGTGGTGACGGTGAAGGCGCCGGCGGCCGACCCCGTGACGTCGACCTGGCGCTCGTGCGCCCCGGACGCGCGCACCTTCGCGTCGACGTAGGCGCTGTCCGCGAGCATGCGTCCCGCGTCCGTCGCGTCCGCCGGCAGCTCGTGCGCCACGCGCAGCTCCACCGCGAGCCCCCTTGCCGTCGTCAGCCGTCGTCCCCGTCGGTCCCCGCGCGCGTCGAGGGACGGCGCCACGGGTGCGCACGGCCCGACGTGCGTCGGTGCGCGGGCGCGAGACCCGACGTCGAGCCTATCGGCCGCTGCGTACCCTGGGGCGGTGTCCACCCTGAGCGACCTCGTCGCACGTCACGGGCCGCTCGCCGCCGCCGACCTGGAGTGGCTCCACCTGCTCGTCGGGGACTGGCAGGTGGTGTCCGACCTCGCCTTCGCCGACCTCGTGCTGTGGTTGCCCACCACCGACGGCGACTTCGTCGCGGTCGCGCAGTGCCGGCCCTCGACGGGTGCGACCGTCCACTACGACGACGTCGTCGGGTCCCACCCGCCCGACGGGCAGCGCCCCCAGCTGCGCCGCGCGCTGGACGAGCAGGCGCCGCAGCGGTCGCGCGAGCCGCGCTGGTTCGGCTCCTACGCCGTGCGGGAGGAGGCGGTCCCGGTGGTCCGCGAGGGGCGCGCGATCGCCGTGCTGGCCCGCCAGACCAACCTCGGCGGCGCGCGCACGCCCAGCCGGCTCGAGCTCAACTACGTGGAGGCGGCCGACGACCTCCTCGGCATGGTCTCGCGCGGGGAGTTCCCGGCGCCGGACGCGCCGACGGGCCCGCGGCGCGGTGCGCCCCGCGTGGGGGACGGGCTCGTGCGCCTCAACGGCGAGGGCGAGGTCCTGTACGCGAGCCCCAACGCGCTGTCGTGCTTCCACCGCCTGGGCGTGCTCGGCGACCTCGTCGGCCGGTCGCTCGTCGAGGTGACCTCGGACCTCATCGAGCAGAACGCGACCGTCGACGAGTCGATGCCGCTCGTGCTGATGGGCCGCGCCCCGTGGCGCGCCGACGTCGAGGCCCGCGGGGTGGCGCTGTCGATGCGTGCCGTGCCGCTGACCGAGCACGGCGAGCGCGTCGGTGCCGTGCTGCTCTGCCGCGACGTCTCCGAGCTGCGCCGCCGCGAGCGGGAGCTCATCACCAAGGACGCGACGATCCGCGAGATCCACCACCGCGTGAAGAACAACCTGCAGACCGTCGCGGCGCTGCTGCGCCTGCAGTCCCGGCGGATGAGCAGCCCCGAGGCCCGCGACGCGCTCGGCGAGGCGATGCGGCGGGTGGCGACGATCGCGCTCGTGCACGAGACCCTGTCGCAGACGCTCGACGAGAGCGTCCCCTTCGACGACCTCGTCGGGCGCAGCCTGCGGCTCGCGGCCGACGTCGCCACGGCGGGCGCGCACGTGCGCACGAAGGTGCGGGGCTCGTTCGGCGCCGTGCCGGCGGAGGACGCGACCGCGCTCGCGCTCGTGCTCACCGAGCTCGTGACGAACGCCGTCGAGCACGGCTTCGCGGGCCGCGAGCACGGCTCCGTGGACATCGTCGTGGACCGCGACGGCGACGCGCTGCAGGTCGAGGTGGCCGACGACGGCGCCGGCCTGCCGGCGGAGCGGGGCGCGGGGACGGGGCTGGGCACGCAGATCGTGTCGACGCTGGTGCGCAACGAGCTCGGCGGGTCGATCGAGTGGCGTCCGCGTGACGGCGGCGGCACGTCGGTCGTGCTGCAGGCGCGGCTGCGGCAGGGGCGGGACACCGCGACCGTCGCCTGAGCGGTGCGGCGCGGGTGCGCGCCAGGCCGTGGTCCCTCCGCGGGCCGTCGGTCCGCGCGGTCCTCGGACGTCCGCGCGGGCGGACGTCGGGCGCGGGGCCGGTGCGTCCGCCGGGTACGCCGCAGGGCCGCCCGCGTGTGTCGCGGACGGCCCTGCGGGGGCGGTCAGGAGGTGTGGCCCGACCGCGCGGTGCCCCGCCGGGTGGGCGGGGACGACGGGGTGCGGCGGCTCAGCCGGCGCGGCGCTGGCGCGCGGTGCGGCGCTTGAGGGCGCGGCGCTCGTCCTCGGAGAGGCCGCCCCAGACGCCGGCGTCCTGGCCGGTCTCGATCGCCCACTTGAGGCACGTGTCGACGACGTCGCAGCGACGGCAGACGGCCTTCGCCTCCTCGATCTGCTGCAGGGCCGGACCCGTGTTGCCGATCGGGAAGAACAGCTCGGGGTCCTCGTCGAGGCAGGCAGCGCGGTGACGCCAGTCCATGGGATCTCTCCTTGCACGCGTCGGCCCCGCGCCCCGGGGGTGGGCGCAGCCGTACGACGTGGGTTCAGTGGTGGGGGGGACGTGCTGCATCAAGACTCACACCGCCCACCGGTCGAGACAAGGGTTACGACAAGGTTTCATCGTGGTGACGGGTGAGGCGTTGATCACACCGGGCGGCGCGCCGGACGGTCGGGCGGCGGCGCCCGCCCCGGCGCCCCGCACGCCGCCGGGGCGAACGTCCAGGTCAGCGGCACGTCGGCGTGCGCGAGCGTCTGACCTGCGGTGTCGTGCTCCCGCACGGCCGACGGACCCCGTGCTCGGGGCGGTCAGGACGGCGCGCCGCGGCGCCGCGTGACCGTCGTCACGACCGCGGTCCGGCACGTGGCCGAGGTCACGCCACGTACGGCGTGGTGCTGAGCACGGGTGCGATCTGGTATGTGCCACGCGGGTCGGCGTGTCGTGCGGACGTGCCGCCTGTGGACCCGTGGGCGCGTCCCCGGCCGGGCGGCCCGCCGGCGTCGTCCGTGCGGGCGTGCGGGCGTGCGGGCGTGCGGGCATGCGGGCGTGCGGGCGTGCCGCCGGCACGGACGCCTAGGGTCGTGCCATGCCGAGGTCCCGCCCCGCCCTGCTCGTCGTCGCCTGCGGCCTGGTGCTGCTCGAGGTCCTCGTCCTGGTCGCGGCGGGGGTCGCGGGGACTGCCACGCTCGTGCGCGGCTCCGAGGTGCCCGCCGTCGCGGTGTTCCTCGTGGTCCTGGCCCTGGGGGCGGCGCTGCTGCTCGGCGCCGCGGCCCGCGCGCTGTGGTCCGGGCGCCGGTGGGGGCGCGGCCCCGTGCTCACGGCGCAGGTGCTCCTCGTCGTCGTCTCGGCCTCCCTCTGGGGGAGCGGCGCCGGGCCGCGCGCGGGTCTCGGCGTGCTGCTCGGCGTGGTGGTCGGTGCAGCCGTGCTGGCGCCACCGGTCGTCGCCGCGACGTCGCGCACGGGCCCGGACGACGTGGACGGACGCGCCTGACGCACGCCGTGGTCACGGGGGGCGCCCGTCCCCGGGCCCGGCCACGGGCTCGGCCCCAGGCTCGGCCACGGGCTCGGCCGTGCGCCCGATCGTGGCCCGGTCCGCGGGGCCGGCCGCGTGCACCTGCACCCGGCGCAGCGCCCGGTCCCGGCGCAGCACGCCCCGCCCGGGCAAGCGGCACGCCGGGTCGCCGTGCAGCGCCGCGCCCGGCCCGAGCAGCGCCGTCGCGTCCCCGTCGTGCGGGTCGAGCACCACGACCAGGCGGGACCGCAGCGCCGTGGCGACGGGGCCGCGGAACGCGCCGGCCGCGTGCGCGGAGGTCGTCGCCAGCGCGACCACGCGCGGGCGGGGCGCGTGCAGCAGGTCGTCCACCGCGTCGGCCGCGCGTGGAGCCGTCCGCTCGAGCTCGTCGACGTCGTCGACGACGAGGACCGTCGACGCGTCGCCGTCCGGCGGCGTCGGCGGCACGCCGGGGCCGACGGTCGTCCACGGGGCGTCCTCGCCGTCGTCCTCGCGGGCGCTCGCCGGCGCCAGACGCAGCACGTGGTGACCTGCGGCGGCCCACGCCCGCGCGACGGCCAGCAGCGCGGTCGTGCGTCCCGACCCCGGTGGGCCGGCCACGACGAGCGGGCGGCTCGCGTCCGCGTGCACCGGACCGCCGTCGTCCCCGCCGACGCCGAGGGGCACGACGACGGCGCCGTCGGCGGCGCGCGTCGGTGCGGGCGGCGGCGCGTGGTCGGGCAGCCGGGCGACCCGCACCGGTGCGCCCGGGACGGCGGTCCCGTCCCCGGGTGTGGCGTCGTCCCCGGCCCGGTCCGGCGGGGGCAGCACGACCTGGCAGACCCGCGCCGGCCCCGCACCCGTCACGACGGCGCGCCCGGGCGTGGTCCGCACCGTGGCGAGGTGGGCCGGGACGCCGGCGAGGGCGTCGGCCGACGCGTCGACGACGGGCAGCACGAGGCGGGTGGGGAAGTCGCCCAGCAGGCGGGTGACCGCCGGGACCACCGCGGCCGACGCGGCGAGGGAGAGGCCGGGCGCGGGGTCGCGCCACGTCGCGACGAGCAGGTCCGCGGCGACGCCCCGGGCGTGGCGGCCGAGCGTCTCGAGCAGCACGTCGAGGCGGTCGACGACGAGCACCGCGGGCGCCCCCGCGCCGACGGCGCCGTGCAGCCGGTCGAGCAGCAGCCCGGTGCGGTGGGCGTCGTCCGCGGGCAGCACCGTGCCGAGCGTGCGCGCGTCGGACACCGCGCGCACGGTCGCCTCGGGCAGGCCGACGGTGTGCACGTGCGCACCGGCGCGGGACGCGCCGGCGGCGACGGCGAGCAGAGTGCTGGACCGCCCGGATGCGGGACCGCCGAGCACGAGGAGCGGCCCGGACGCCGGTTCCCAGCGGACGCCGGCGCGCCGCTGCTCGTCCGGGACGTCGGCGAGCGCGAGCGCCAGCCCGTCGCCCGGCGGCACGTCCGCCGTCGTCACGCGGGACGGCAGGGGCGGGCACCACGGCACGTCGGGGCCGGGCCGCCCCCGCGCCGCACGGCGGGCCGCCGACACCCAGGCGGCGACGTCGTCGGCGCCGGGCCCGGCGCGGTCTCGTATACACAACTGACGCTGCCGCCGATGCCATGGATGTGGTGGGGGCGGGGGGGGGGGGGGGGGTGGAGGGGGGGGGGGGGGGGGGGGGGGGGGGGGGGG
>NZ_JBFTEP010000046.1:0-27208 GCF_047229365.1 Cellulomonas pasadenensis
GCGCCGGCCGCGCGAGCCGCCGCGCACCGGTGCGCAGGGGCCGCCCGAGCAGCCCGCCGAGGCTCACGCCCGCCGCGAGGCCCAGCGCGACCATCGCGGCGCCGAGCAGCACGGCGCCGCCCTGCCCCGCCCCGCCCGCCTCGACGAGGTCGAACAGCCCGCGGTAGATCGCCAGGCCCGGCAGCAGCGGCACGATGCCGCAGACGGACGTGACGACCGGCGGCACCCGCAGGCGACCGCCGAACAGCTCGCCGCCGAGGCCGACGACGAGCGCGGCGCCGGCGCCCGCGACCGCGGGCCCGACGCCGACCGCCCCGAGGGCGGCCTGCACGACGAGCGCCAGCCCCCCGGCCCCCGCCGCGACGACCGCCGCCCGGACGGGCGCGTACGACGCGAGCGCCCACGTGGCGGACACGACCGCGGCCGCCGCCGCGCGCACGCCGAGCGGCAGCACGTCGGTCGGCACCTCGACGACGTCGAGCGTCACGCCCAGCCGCTGCGCGACGTCGAGCACCGCGCCGATCCCGACGACGATCCCGAGCGTGAGGACGAGCACCTCGAACACCCGCCCGACGGCCGTCACGGGGAAGCCGTTGATGGCGTCCTCGGCCGCCCCCACCAGCGACAGGCCCGCGAGGAGCACGACGATCCCCGACGCCACGACCAGCGACGGCGGCAGCGTCGCCAGCTCGACCGGCAGCAGCGGCACGAGCACGAGCAGCGCCACCGCGACCGCCGTCGCGACCGCGGCCCCTGCCGCCTGCAGGAAGAACGGCGGGATGCCCCAGCGGCCCAGCCGGCGCAGCACGCGGTCGATGACGGCCGTGGTCGCGCCCGCGAGCGCGGCGACCCCCGCGCCGCCGCCGAGCAGCACGGCCACGCCGGCGGCCATGACCGACAGCAGCACGGTGACGAGCCCGCGGCGGTAGGGGTGCGGGTGCGCGACGACCGCGTCGAGCCGGTCGTGCGCCGCCTCCAGCCGGGCGGCCCGCGCGTCCGGCGTCTCGTCCGGGTCGACGCCGGGCGCCGCGGTGACGTCCTGCACGAGGGCGATGACCTCGGTCAGGCGCCCGTAGTCGGCGGTGCGCGTCTCGACGACGCGGAGCACGGTGACGGGGCTGCCGTCCGGCCCGGGGTCGTGGTTGACGAGGATCGCCGTGAACGTGAGGTCGACCTCGCACGCGACGCCGAACGACCGGGCGACGCGGGCCACCGCGGTGGACGCGTCACCGGCGGAGGCACCCAGCGAGAGCATCGCCTCCCCCGTGCGGACCGCCAGCTCGAGCACCGCCCGCACGAACCGCTCGTCGTAGCCGGCGCCGCGGGCACGCCGCCCGACCTGCACCGCGGGCGGCCCGCCGGCGGTCCGTCGGACGAGCCGCCGCAGGACGCCGCTCGCTCGCACGCCCCGAGGCTAACCCGGCGCGCGCGGCCGCCCGTCGCACCCGCCCGTCCCGGCCGCCCCGGATGCGCCGCCGACGGGCCGCTGTGACGCTGGACGGACGACGCCGACGACCACGCCGACGAACAGGAGCTGACCCCGGTGAGCGCACGCACCACCTCCCTGCCCACGGACCTGGACGGACCGGGGCACCGCTTCGGCCGCGGTCCCGGCGGGATGCACCCCGCCGTCTTCTGGCCGTCCCTGGTCGTGGTGGCGGTCGTGGCGGGGCTGGCGATCGCGTTCCCGCGGGCGGCCGAGCAGGCGATCGGCGCCGTGCAGACGCACGTGATCGGCGCGTTCGGGTGGTACTACGTGCTGCTCGTCGCCGGCTTCGTCGCGTTCTCGCTGTGGATGGGGCTCGGCCGGTGGGGCGACACGGTGCTCGGGCGCGACGACGACGAGCCCGAGTTCCGCCTGGGCACCTGGTTCGCGATGCTGTTCGCCGCCGGGATGGGCATCGGTCTGGTGTTCTGGGGCGTCGCCGAGCCGCTCAGCCACTTCGCGTCGCCGAAGCCGGGCGTGACGGGCGCGCCGGAGCGCGTCGCGGAGCAGGCGATGGCGCAGACGTACCTGCACTGGGGCGTCCACGCGTGGGCGATCTACGTCGTGGTGGGTCTGGCGCTGGCGCACGCGATCCACCGGCGCGGGCGTCCGGTCTCGATCCGGTGGGGGCTCGAGCCGCTGCTCGGCGACCGCGTGCGGGGACGGCTGGGTGACGTGATCGACGTGACGGCGGTCGTGGGCACGATCTTCGGCGTGGCGACGTCGCTGGGCCTCGGCGTCCTGCAGATCACGGCGGGTCTCGACCACGTCGGGGTGCTGTCGCCGTCCGTCGCCGTGCAGGTCGTGCTCATCGTCGTCATCACCGCCCTCGCGACCGCATCGGTCGTGTCAGGGCTGGACCGCGGGCTCAAGTGGCTGTCCAACGCGAACGTGTCGCTCGCGGGCGTGTTCCTCGTCGCGCTGCTGCTGCTCGGTCCCACGCTCTTCCTGCTGCGCGAGTTCGTGCAGTCCATCGGCGTCTACCTCGCCAACGTGCTGCCCATGACCTTCAACGTCAGCGCGTACGCGGGCGAGCAGGGCGAGGCGTGGCAGGCCGCGTGGACCACGTTCTACTGGGGCTGGTGGATCTCGTGGGCACCCTTCGTGGGGACGTTCATCGCGCGCATCTCACGCGGGCGCACGGTCCGGGAGTTCGTGGGCGGCGTGCTGCTCGTGCCGACGCTCGTGACGTTCCTCTGGTTCTCCGTGCTGGGCGGCAGCGCGCTGCACCGCGAGCTGCAGGGCGAGGGCGGGCTCGTGCCGGCGGACGGCACGGTCGTCCCGGAGAACGCGCTGTTCGACCTGCTCGCGGGCCTGCCGGCCGGCACGGTCCTCGCCGTCGTGGCGATCGTCCTGGTGGCGCTGTTCTTCGTGACGTCGGCCGACTCGGGGTCGCTCGTGGTGGCGATGCTCGCGTCGGGCGGGGACCCCGAGCCACGTCGCTGGATGCGGGTCACCTGGGCCGCGCTGTCGGGCGTGCTCGCCATCGGCCTGCTCGTCGCGGGCGGCCTCGTCGCCCTGCAGACGGCGGCGATCCTCATCGCCCTGCCGTTCAGCGTGGTGATGGTCGGGATGGCCGTGGCCACGGGCCGCGCGCTCCACCGCGAGCACACCGCGCTGGTGCGCGCGGAGCGCCGGGTGCTGCGGGAACGGCTCGTCGAGGACGTCGCGGCACGCGTGCGCGAGGGCGAGGCGACCCCGCGCGAGGACCGCCCCGCCGGCTGAGGCCGCGCACCGGGCGCCCGGCCACCTACGCTCCCCCGGTGACGGACGACGACACCCCCTGGCTCTCCCCCGGCGAGCGGCGTGCCTGGCTGGGGCTCGTGGCGGTCGCGGAGCTGCTGCCCGGTCGCCTCGACCAGCAGCTGCAGCGCGACGCCGGCCTGACGCACTTCGAGTACCAGGTGCTCGCGATGCTGTCGGAGGCGCCCGGACGCACGCTGCGCATGACCGCCCTCGCGCGGCGCACCAACGCGACGCTCCCGCGGCTCTCGCACGTCGCGAAGCGGCTCGAGCAGCGCGGGCTGGTCGAGCGGGCCGGCTCGCCGCAGGACCGGCGCGCGACCGACGCGCACCTGACGGACGCGGGCTGGGCGGCGGTCGTCGCGGCCGCACCGGGGCACGTGTGCACCGCCCGGGCGCTCACGGTCGACGCGCTCACCCCCGAGGACGTCGGGCACCTCACCCGGATCACGGCCGCGATGCTGCGCCGGCTCGACCCCGAGGGGCGGATGACCCCGCCGGACTGAGCCCGACGGTCAGGGCAGGGCGCGCCGCATCGCGTAGTTCGTCAGCGCGACCCCGTGCCGCACCGGGTGCTGCTCCCGCTCGACGACGAAGCCGTGGGCCTCGAAGAAGGGCCGGGCGGTGACGCTCGCGTGCGTGGTGAGCGCGGTCGCGCCGAGCCGCAGCGCCTCGTCGTGCGCCCACGCGAGCAGCGCGGAGCCGACGCCCGAGCGCCCCACCGACGGGTCGACGAACATCATGTCGACGTAGCCGTCGGCGTCGACGTCGGTGAACCCGACGGCGCGGCCGTCGACCTCCGCGACGACGGTGTGCGACGCGGCCCGCCGGGCCACCCACGCCGCGGGGTCGACGTCGTCGGGCGCCCACGCCGCGACCTGCTCGGGCGTGTAGTCGGCCGCGGCGGTGACGCGGACCGCGGCGAGGAACACGTCGAGGGTCGGTCCGGCGTCGTCGTCGCGGTAGGGACGGATCCGCAGGGTCACCGCGCCAGGCTAGCGACGCCCCGCGTGGTGCGGGCTGTCCGGGTTGAGCAGCGAGTGCCCCCGCCCGTAGGCGAAGTAGACGACGAGCCCGATCACGAGCCACACGCCGAACCGCAGCCACGTCTCCCAGTGCAGCTGGAGGATGAGGAAGAGCGACGCCACGACACCCAGCGCGGGTACCACCGGCATGAGGGGCAGCCGGAACGAGCGCGGCGCGTCGGGGCGCGTGCGGCGGAACAGGATGACCGCGACGCAGACGACGACGAAGGCCGACAGGATGCCGATGTTCGTCAGGTCGGCGACCGCGCGGATCGGGAAGACGCCCGCGAGCAGCGCCGCCGCGACCCCGGCGATCCAGGTGACGCGCTGCGGGGTGCCGTGCCGGTCGACCCCGGCGAACCACGTCGGCAGCAGCCCGTCGCGGCTCATCGAGAACCACACGCGCGTCACGCCGAGCAGGAACGTCAGCATCACCGTGAGGATCGACAGCACGGCGAACACCGAGATGATGCTCGCGACCACCGGCAGGCCGACGTTCTGGAAGGCGGACGCGAAGCCCGCCGTGGGGTCGATGTCCTCGTAGTCCTGCAGCCCGGTGAGGACGAGCGTCGCCGCCACGTACAGCAGCATCGCGATGACGAGGGACAGGATGATCGCCTTCGGCATGTGCCGACGGCCGTCCTCCGCCTCCTCGGCCGCCGTCGACATCGCGTCGTAGCCGAACACGGCGAAGAACACCGTCGCGGCGCCCGTGAGCACCGGGCCGAAGCCGTTCGGCATGAACGGGCTGTAGTTGCCGGTGTCCACGTAGAAGATGCCGAGCCCGACGATGAACAGGATGAGCAGGATCTTGATCGCGACGGCGACGAGCTCGAAGCGCCCGAACGTGCGCGTGCCGCGGCTGAGGATGAACGTGACGAGCAGGCACACGAGCACGGCCGGCACGTTGACCACGCCGCCCTCCTCGGCGCTGGCCGTGACCGCGTCCGGCAGGTGCACCCCGAACCCGGCGAGGAACGCCTCGAGGTAGCCGGATATCCCGATGGCCACGACCGCCACGATGGCGATGTACTCCAGCAGCAGGTCCCAGCCGATGAACCACCCGACGATCTCGCCGAGCGCCACGTACCCGTACGTGTACGCCGAGCCGGCGCGCGGGACCATCCCCGCGAACTCCGCGTAGGACAGCGCGGCCGCCGCGGACGCGAGCCCCGCGATGAGGAACGAGACCAGCACCGCGGGGCCGACGCCCGGGTTGTCGGCGTCCCCGTGCGCCACGAGCCCCGCGAGCGAGAAGATCCCGACCCCGATGATGCCGCCGACGCCGATCGCGGTGAGCTGCCACAGCCCCAGGCTCTTGGTCAGCCGGCCGGCGCCGCCCTGCTCCTCGACGTCCTCGATGCGCTCGACCGGCATCCGCCGCCAGATCGAGCCGGGCTCCCTCGACAACGGCATGTGCGTCTCCCCCCTGGCACCGGCGGTGGCGGACGCGGGGAGCGCCGTCGGACGCCTCGCTGTCGAGGTTGGCAGCCGACGGGCGGGGCGTCCACCGGAGCGGCGGGCCTGCGCAGGACGCGGGGTGCGGTGCGGTGCGCGCTACCCTCCTGTCCCTCCGGACGGCGACCGTGCGGCACGCCGACCGACCGCGTACACGGAGGTACGGCATGCCAGGCGCCACCGGCTCGCACCGTGACGACGACCCGGACGGTCGTCGCGACGACGGCACGGCGCCGGCGGTCACGCTCTTCGACCTCGACGGCGTGCTCAGCCGCCGCGACACCATGGGCGCCGTCGTCGCCCACCGGCTGCGCCGCCGTCCGCACCGGCTGCCCGCCGTCGTCGTGCTCGTCGCGCTCGCGCGCGTGCTCCCGCCGCACGGTGCCGCCCGACCGGCGCTGAACCGGCTCCTCGTGCGCCTCGCGCTCGGCCGCCTGTCGCGCGAGCGGTACGAGGCGGTGGTGGGCGCGGTGGCGGCGGCGCTGGTGTCGGCGGGCAACGCCTCCGCCGCCGCGCGGGAGGCCTGGGACGCCGCGGCACGCCGGGGGCCGGTCGTGGTGGTCACCGCGACCGAGGAGCTGCTCGCCCGGACGTACCTGCGGGCGGCCGGCCTCGACCCCGACGTCCTCGTCGCGTCCCGGATCGCGTTCACGCGCCGCCCTCGGCTCGTCGAGCACGTCGTCGGCGAGGTGAAGGTGCGCCGCCTGCGGGAGGCGGGGATCCGGCTCGACGACGCCGTGCTGCACACCGACTCGGCGTCGGACCTGCCGCTCGCGCGCGCGGTTCGCCGGTGTGGTCCTCGTCAACGCGAGCGCGCGCACGCGTCGGGCGATGGCCGCCTGCCGGGTCCTCGACGACGTCCGCTGGTGAGGCCACGGCGGGCCCGCGCCGCGCGGCACCCGTCGCCGGACCGCAGGTCGCCCACGCGGCTCCCCCGCCACACGTCCCGCGCTGCGCGGGGACGGTGGCAGGCACCACCATGTGCCGCATGAGGTTCTACGCGCAGGACGGGCGCCGACGCGCCCGGCAGGTGGTGGGCGACCTCGTCGTGCTCGCGTGGGTGGCCGGGTGGGTGTGGGTGGCGCGGTGGCTGCACGACGTCGTCGGCCGGCTCGGCGCCCCCGGGCGGACCCTGGAGGACGCCGGCACGTCGCTGCGCGACAGCCTCGGCCGCGCCGGGGAGTCGGTCGCGCGCGTCCCCGTCGTCGGGGACGAGGCGCGTGCGCCGTTCGACGCCGCCGGCGGCGCCGCCGGGTCCATCGCCGCGGCCGGCGTCCAGGTGCAGGACGGCGCGGCGCGCCTCGCGCTGGCCGTGGCCGTCGCGGTGGCGCTCGGTCCCGTGCTCGTCGTGGTGGTCGCGTGGCTGCGCGCGCGGGTGTCGTTCGCACGGCGGGCGAGCGCCGCGGCGCGGCTGCTCGACTCCGCCGCGGACCTCGACCTGTTCGCGCTGCGGGCCCTCGCCACGCAGCCCGTGACGCGGCTGGCGCGTGTCGGCCCCGACCCGGCGGACGCCTGGCGCCGTGGCGACCCCGACGCGGTGCGGGCGCTGGCGACGCTCGAGCTGCGCTCGCTCGGGCTGCGGCCGCCCACCCCCGGCGGCGCTCCCGCCGCACCGCTCCCCCGACCGACCCGCGCGGGGGGATGAGCCCGCCGGGACGCCCCCTGCCGACCGCGCGCGCCGCCGTGCCGCTCACCAGGACGGCCGCGCCGCCCGCGATTACGGTGGGCGCCACCGTCGACGGGGAGCGTGCATGGACTGGGAGCGGTACGACGTCGCGTTGTTCGACATGGACGGGGTGCTGACCCCCACGGCGCGGGTGCACATGCAGGCGTGGGAGGCGGCGTTCACGGCGCTGTTCCGCGCGCGGGGCATCACGCCCCCGTACGGCGACGAGGACTACTTCCGCTTCGTCGACGGCCGTCCGCGCTACGACGCCGTCCGCGCCGTCCTCGCGTCGCGCGGCGTCGTGCTGCCGGAGGGCGGCCCCGCCGCGGAGCCCGGCACCGGCACGGGGCCCGGTACCGACACCGTGCCCGGTACCGACTCCGCCCCTGGTACCGACACCGTGCAGTCGGTCGGCGACGCCAAGAACCACCACTTCCTGCGCCTGCTCGGCGACGGCGTCCCGCCCTACCCGGACGCCGTCGTGCTGCTGGACCGGCTGGCCGAGCGCGGCGTGCCGTGCGCGGTCGTGTCCAGCTCGCGCAACGCCCGGGCCGTGCTCGACGCGGCGCACCTGACGCCGCGGTTCCGCGTGGTCGTCGACGGGCTGGTCGCGCTCCGCGAGGGACTGCCGGGCAAGCCGTCGCCGGCGACGTTCCAGCACGCGGCGCGGCTGCTGGGCGCCCCGGTCGAGCGGGCGGTCGTCCTCGAGGACGCCGTCTCGGGCGTCGCTGCCGGCGCGGCCGGCGGGTTCGGCGCCGTCGTCGGCGTGGACCGCGGCGCCGGGGTCGACGCGCTGCGGGCCGCCGGTGCGGACGTCGTCGTCGCGGACCTCACCGACCTGGTGGGCCGGTGACGCCGTCGCCGGCCGACCTGCACGGCGCACCGCCGCCGATGGACCGCGTCCGGTTCCCGGTGGAGCCCTGGCGGCTCGTCGAGACGTCCTTCGCGACGCACGACCTCGGGACGACGGAGACGCTCTTCGCGGTCGGCAACGGGTACCTCGGGATGCGCGGCACCACGGCGGAGGGGCGCCCCAGCCACGCGCACGGCACGTACGTGAACGGGTTCCACGAGACGTGGCCGATCCGCCACCCCGAGGAGGCGTTCGGCTTCGCCGAGGTCGGGCAGACCATCGTCAACGCGCCCGACGCCACGGTGCTGCGCCTGTACGTCGACGACGAGCCGCTCGTGCTCGACGTCGCCGACCTGGTCACGTACGAGCGTGCCCTCGACCTCGCCGGCGGAGTCCTCACCACCGAGCTCGTGTGGCGCACGCCGTCCGGCAACCGCGTGCGGGTCCGGTCGCGGCGCATGGTGTCGGCGACGTCCCGGCACCTGGCCGTGATGACCCTCGAGGTGACGGTGCTCGACGCGCCGGCGCCCGTCGTCGTCTCGTCGCACGTCATCAACCGCGAGGACGGCGCCGACGAGTACTCGGCGCGCGCGACCGGCACGGCGCCCGTGCGGGACGACCCCCGCCGCGGCCGGCCGCTCGACGGGCGGGTGCTCGAGCCGCGGCTCGCCCGGGACGAGGACGGCCGGATCGTCCTGGGCTACCGCTGCGCCCGGTCGCGCATGACGCTCGCCGTCGCGGCGGACCACGAGGTCAGCACGGCGGGCGAGCACGAGCAGCACGTCGAGCTGGGGCCGGACGACGCGAAGCTCGTCGTGCGCGTGCGGGCGCAGCCGGGCCGGCCGCTCACGGTCACGAAGTACGTGGCGTACCACACGTCCCGCAGCGTCCCCGCGCGCGAGCTCGCCGACCGCTGCCGGCGGACCCTCGACCGGGCACGCACCGACGGCGTCGACACGCTGCTCGCCGACCAGCGTGCGTGGTTCGACGCGTACTGGAGCCGCTCGGACGTCCAGGTGGACGGCGACCCGCAGGCGCAGCAGGCGGTGCGCTGGAACCTGTTCCAGCTCGCGCAGGCGGCCGCCCGTGCCGAGGGCAACGGCATCCCCGCGAAGGGCGTCACCGGGTCCGGGTACGAGGGCCACTACTTCTGGGACACCGAGATCTACGTCCTGCCGTTCTTCACGTACACGACCCCGCAGGTGGCGCGGAACGCGCTGCGGTTCCGGCACACGATGCTCCCCGCCGCCCGTCGCCGCGCGCGCGAGATGACGCAGGACGGGGCGCTGTTCCCGTGGCGGACGATCAACGGCGAGGAGGCGTCGGCCTACTACGCCGCCGGCACCGCGCAGTACCACATCGACGCCGACGTGGCGTACGCGGTCGGCACGTACGTCGACGTGACGGGCGACGAGGAGTTCAACGACCGCGAGGGGCTCGAGATCCTCGTCGAGACCGCGCGTCTGTGGGCGGACCTGGGCTTCTGGCGCGGGGACGGCGAGCAGTCGTTCCACATCCACGGGGTGACCGGGCCCGACGAGTACACGACCGTCGTCAACGACAACCTGTTCACGAACGTGATGGCGCGCTCCAACCTGCGACGGGCCGCCCAGGCGGTCCGCGACGTCGCGGCGCGGCGACCGGAGTGGTTCGAGCGGCAGTGCGCACGCCTCGACCTCCGCGCGGAGGAGGCCGACGAGTGGGACCGCGTGGCCGACGCGCTCGCGGTCCCGTACGACGCGCACCTCGGCATCCACCCGCAGGACTCGCAGTTCCACGAGCGCGAGGTGTGGGACCTGGCCGGCACGCCCGAGGACCGGCGGCCGTTGTTCCTGCACTACCACCCGCTCGTGATCTACCGCTTCCAGGTGCTCAAGCAGGCCGACGTCGTCCTCGCCCTGTACCTGCAGGGCGCGGACTTCACGCCCGAGCAGAAGCGGGCGGACTTCGAGTACTACGACACGATCACCACCGGCGACTCGACGCTGTCCGCGGTGGTGCAGTCGATCATCGCCGCCGAGGTGGGCTACCAGGACCTCGCGCTGCACTACTTCCACCGGGCGCTGTACGTCGACCTCGCCGACCTGCACGCCAACGCGTCGGACGGCGTCCACGTCGCGTCCGCCGGCGGGGTGTGGTCCGCGCTGGTCGGCGGGTTCGGCGGCATGCGCCACCACGACGGCGTGCTCTCCTTCGACCCGCGCCTGCCCGCGTCCTGGGACGGGCTCGGCTACCGCCTCGCCGTCCGCGGCAGCCGGCTGCGGGTGCGGCTGCGCGCCGACGCGCTCGAGCTCGTCGTCGAGGACGGGCCGGCGCTGACGGTCCGGGTGCGCGGCGAGGACGTCGAGGTCGGCGCCGAGCCGGTGGTCGTGCCGCTCGCCGACCAGGGACCGCGCATCGAGGGCGTCCCCGACCCGGCGGCCCGGCTGGGGACCCGGCGTCCCGACGGGACGGTGCTGACGGCGTCCGTCCCGCACCAGACGGGACGCAACGCGTGAGCGACGGCCCGGTCGCGACCACCCCGGGGGCCCGGTCGTACGCTCGCCCGGTGCTGCGACTGACCGACCACCAGCTGGCCTTCGTCACCGAGCGCCACCTCGCGACGCTGACGACCCTGCGGGCGGACGGGACGCCGCACGTCGTGCCGGTCGCCTTCACGTGGGACGCCGGCGCGGGCGTCGCGCGGACGACGACGCGGCCGGGCACCGTCAAGGCCCGCAACGCCCGCCGCGGCGGCACCGACGCCCCGGCCCGCGCCGCCCTCTGCCAGGTCGACGGCCGGCGCTGGCTCACGCTCGAGGGGACGATGACCGTCGTCGACGACGCGGCCGAGGTCGAGGACGCGCTGCGGCGGTACGCCGAGCGCTACCGCCCGCCGACCGCGGGCGTCGAGCGGGTGGTGCTGCGGCTCGCCGTCGACCGGGTGATGTCGTCGCGCGACCTCGTGTGACGGGACGTGCCCGGGCGGCCGGTGCGACGGGCCCCGGGCGTGCTCGGCGAGGCAGCCCTCCCGGCTCCGCGTCGCGTCAGTGCGTCGCGGCGAGCAGCACCGCGGTCTCGGGGTAGGTCTCGACCGGGCCGAAGCCGTGCTCGGCCAGCCACGGGATCGCCGTGAGGGACCGGTACGACCACCACCCCCGCAGCACGTCGAGGTCGACGTCGTCGCCGTACCCGGCGACGACGTCGTCGACGTGCTCCGGGTGGCCCAGCGTGAGGACCGCGAGGTCGTGCAGGGGGTCGCCCGGCCCCGCGCCGGACCAGTCGATGATGCCGGTGACCCGGTCGTCGAGGACGAAGACGTGGTCGGGCTGCAGGTCGCCGTGCGCGAACACGGGCGTCCAGGGCCGCAGCACGCGCTGAGCCAGCCGGCGGTTGTGCTCGAGGACGTCGACGGGGACGACCCCGTCCCGGACGAACCACGCGCACGCCTCGTCGAGGCGCACGGCGAGGTCGTCGAGCGACCGGCCACCCCAGGGCGGCAGCGGGGTGGCGTCGTGCAGCGCCCGCACCGCCGCGCCCGCGGCGGTCCACCCGCCGGGGCCGACCGGCGACGGGTGGCCGTACGTCCCCAGCGCCGTGCCCGGCACGAGCCCGATCGCGAGCACCGGGTGGTGCCGCCACAGGACCTCCGGCGTGGGTACCGGCGCCAGTGCCATCGCCGCCACCTCGGCGTCGATGCCGGCCCGGTCGGGGTCGACCTTCACGACGACGTCGCCGACCCGCAGCGTCGCTCGCGCCCGGTGCGCGACGACGACGTGGACGTCAGGGATGCCCTCGGTCGTCATGGCGCCATCGTGTCAGCGGTCCCCGCGCCGTCCACAGGGCTTTCCTCGGCGGTCGCGGGCGGGGTGGCAGTGCACCACCGACCGCTTCCATCGCCGTGCCGGCGGACCGCGCCGGAGCCCGAGCAGCCCGGCGGCCGCTGCCGCCCCGGCCGGACGAGCGCCTGCCGGACGAGCGCGACGAGGTCGTGCCGCTCGTCGCGTCGATCCGGGACAGGTGGGGGGCGACGGTGCTGCGGGGCGGCGAGCTCGTCGCGCCGCGGCTCGTGCCGCAGCCGGGGCTCAGGCGGGTTCGTGCGCGGCGAGCGCGTGCCGCGTCACGATGTCGACCGCGCGACGGACCTGGCCCGCGTCGTGCGGCTCGGTGTCGAGCGCGCGGTGGATGGTCAGCCCCTCGATCAGCGCGTCCAGCAGCCGGGCGGTCGTCGGGTCGAAGTGACGCTCGAGGGCGTGGCGGCTGCGTGCCATCCACGCGTGGGTGAGCTCGCGGTACCCGGGGTCGCGGGCCGCCAGCGTGTACAGCTCATGGGTCAGGACCAGCTCGTGGGGGTCGGCGAGCACGCCGACGTCGATCAGCGCGACCACCGCCCGCCGCGCCTCGTCCACGGTCGTGGCGCCGGCCATGGAAGCCTCGAACCGGTCGCTGACCCGGTGCGCGAACCGCTCGAACGCCGCGCGGAGCAGCTCGTCGACGTCGGTGAAGTGGTAGCTGATCGAGCCCAGCGGCACGTCCGCCGCCGCGGCGATCCGGCGGGTCGACGCGCCGGTGACACCGACCTCGCCGATCACCTGCAGGCAGGCGTCGACGATGCGGTCCCGCCGTTCCGGGTCGAAGCGGCGACGTCGACCCGGGCCTGCGTCGGGGTGCACGGTCAACCGTCCTCGCCGATCTCACGCACGACGCGTGCCGGGTTGCCGACCGCGACGACGTCCGCGGGCAGGTCCTTGGTGACGACCGCCCCCGCCCCGACGACGGTGTTGTCGCCGATCGTCACGCCGGGGCACACGATCACCCCGCCGCCGAGCCAGACGTTGTCACCCAGGGTGATCGGTCGAGCCGCCTCGAGCTTGTCCCGGCGCGGCTCGGGGTCGACCGGGTGGGTCGGGGTCAGCAGCTGCACGTTCGGGCCGATCTGGCAGTCCTCGCCGATGGTGATGGCCGCGACGTCGAGCGCCGTGAGGTTCGAGTTGACGAACGTACGGGCGCCGATTCGGATGTTCTCGCCGTAGTCGACCGCGAGCGGCGGCTTGACGTACGCGCCCTCCCCCAGCGACCCGAGCAGCGCCACGAGGTGCTCGCGCGCGTCCGGCTCGCCGGCCGCCTCGGCGCGGTGGTACTCGTACGCCAACCGCATCGCCTCGCGCGCGATCCGCTCGCTCTCCGGGTCGTCGGCGATGTACAGGTCACCGGCGAGCATGCGCTCGCGGTTCGTGCGCGGGTCGCCCGCGAAGTAGTCGCGCTCCGTCATGTGTTCGATCGTACACAACGGCACGGTCGTGGACGTGCCGTCACCGGTCGTCGTCCTCGCGGGCGGCAGGAGCACGCGGACCGCGAGACGCCCACCGCCGGCGACCGGCTCCGGTCCCCGTGGCCTACCGGACGACCCGGACCTCCTGCGGCCACCCGCACCCCTCGGCGACCCTGCCCGCCCACATCTCGGCCGTCGCCCGGTCGGGCACGTCGATGATCGTGATGCCGCCCAGGTACTCGGTGGTCTCGGTGTACGGACCGTCGGTGATCTCCACGGTCCCGCTCCGCGCGTCGGCGCTGAACGCGTCGGCCAGGTCCTCCTCGAGCCCGCCGGCGAACACCAGCACGCCCGCGGCCTCCATCTCGCGGACGACCGCCGTGCTCGGCTCCACGCGCGAGCGGAACCACTCGGCCGTGTGGTCCCCGACCCACTGCTGGTGGAAGTAGATGGCGTACTGCGTCATGTCGCTCCTCCGGTCCGGCCACCCGTGTGGCACTCCACCCTGACGCGCGAGCCTCCCCGAGATCGACAGGGACGCCGGACCACCTCGGGGAGCAGCCACGCCGGGCGCCCTGCCGCCGGCCTCAGACCAGGGCGCTCGCGAGCCGGGCGAGCCCGTCCGCGGTGCGTGCCGGGAGCCCGCGCCGGCGCCACTCGGCCGCGGTGAGCTCGCGGCTGCGGGAGCGGTACAGGTCCTCCACCCCGCGCAGCTGCTGCACGAACCCCGCCCCGCGCACGAGCACGCAGACCTCGAGGTTGAGCTCGAAGGACCGCATGTCGAGGTTGGAGGAGCCGATGACCGCGACCTCGTCGTCGACGCTCAGGGTCTTGGCGTGCAGCACGTACGGCTGCGGGTACATCCAGATGCGCACCCCGGACCGCAGCAGCGCGTCGTAGTACGAGCGCTGCGCGTGGTGCACCAGACGCTGGTCGCCCCGCTCGGAGACGAACAGCTCGACGGTCAGGCCGCGCTCGGCCGCGCTGCGCATCGCGAGCAGCAGCGACTCGTCGGGGACGAAGTACGGGCTGACGACCACCGCACGCTCCTGGGCCGCGTGCAGCAGGGACACGAACAGCCGGAGGTTGTTCTCCTGCTCGAAGCCCGGCCCGCTCGGCACCACCTGCGCCTGCAGCCCTGCCCCGTCGGGCGCCGGCCGCGGTGCCGGCGCGCTCGGCCCGCTGTCGAGCAGCTCCCCCGTCTCGCTGTACCAGTCCGCCGCGAAGACCGCGTCCAGCGCGGTCACCACCGGGCCGGTGAACCGCGCCATGACGTCGACCCAGCGCCGGCCCCGGCGCCGGTTGCTGCGCTTGCCGTACGCGGCGTCGACGACGTTCTGGCTGCCGGTGAAGGCGACGGTGCCGTCGACGACGAGGATCTTGCGGTGGTTGCGCAGGTCGACCCGCAGGAGCTCGCGCGAGGTCGGCCACACCGGCAGCATCCGTCGCCACAGCACACCGGAGGACCGCAGGCGGCGCACCATCGCCCGGTACCCCGGCACCCGCAGGCTCGCCAGGTGGTCGAACAGCACGCGGACGGTCACCCCGCGGGCGGCGGCACGCTCCAGGGCCGCGAACACCGGCTCGGTCGTGACGTCGAGCGCGAGGATGTAGAACTCCGCGTGCACGAACCGCTCGGCGGCGTCGATCTCCGCCGTCATCGCGGTCAGCGACCCGACGTAGTCCTCCAGCAGATCAGCCGCGTTGCCGGACAGGACGGGCATGGCCCCCAGCCGCCGGTTCATCGTGTGGATCGTGCGCAGCGCCGGCAGCTGCTCGTCGGTGGGCGTGAGACGGACGGGGGCCCCGTCGGTCAGCTGCTCCAGGACCCGCGCGTCGAAGCGCCGCTGCTTCTCCCGCCGGCCGCGCGGCAGCCGAGGGCTCCCGATGGCGAGGAACGCCACGAGCCCGAGGTACGGGACCAGCACGACCGCCAGCACCCAGCCCAGCGCGGACGAGGGCCGCCGGTTGTCGGCGATGAGCGCGGCGGCGACCAGGCCCACCAGCACGCCGACGACCACGACGACCGCCGCCGCCCACTCGGGCCACCCGTCCGGGAGCGCGGAGAGGACGGGCTGCACGCTCATGCCCGCACCCTACGCAGCGCGGACCGGCGGCCCGCGGTGGGCGCACGTCGACGTGGGGTCCGCATCCGGTCGGCCGCGGCTGCTCGCCTCGGACGCGTAGCGGCGGGTGCTCGCTGGGCGCCAGTGCCGTTCGCCCGGCGGGGAAGCCGGCGGACGGCGGTGCAGCCCCCACGACGTGGGCGCCAGCCGGCTGCATGCGGGACGGGTCTCCCGTCAGGCGCGCGGACGACGGGGTCACCTGCAGACGTGGGACGAGGAGGTCGGCGACGGCGACGTCCCGGACGTGCCGACGGCGGTCCGCGGACGACCGGGGCTCACGGACGAGCGCGCGGTGGACGACGGCGTCCGTCCGCGGCCTGCATACCGGCGACCGACGTCGCGACCTCCGCCGGCCGCAGGCGCAGCTGCCGACCCACCCGGGAGCCGCGCGGTCCGCGTCGCCTGGAGTGCACGTCGTACAGCGCGTTCGGCGTGACGGACAGGGACGCGGCGACCTCGGTCATCATCGCCTACGCGGGCTACGTCACATCGGTGTCCGTGCCCGCGGGCGTCCGCCGAACGGTCCCCCGCGCGGAAGCGGCCCGAGACGACGCCGCGACGACCCGGTGCTGGGCCTCGAGACGTCCGATGAAAGACCAGTGGCCACGCCGGGCTCCTGTGTTCGGGATCCCGGCGTGGCCTCTGACCAGCGGTCTCGGTGGAGCTGAGGGGACTCGAACCCCTGACCCCCTGAAACACGGCGACCGCGTCGACCGTTCGACGAAACTCGTCGCCGCTCGACGGTTCACACGCTGACCTGCTCCGATGCCAGGACCGGCGTTGGCAGCACTCTGCGCGTCTCGAGGCTCCTGGAGGCCCCTCGGCGCACATAAGTGTCCAATAAGTGTCCAGTGTGCGCGGCCAGAGGCCAACGCACGAGTGCAGGCGGGCACAGCAAGCGCCCTCTACGAGCCGCGGCGACTTCCGCGAGTCACGGAGAACGTCCTGGGCGCAAGCCCGCCAGAGCGTTCCCCGAGTAGCCCCCACCGTCCCGTCCCTGAAATCGATACTCCGCATGGCGTCGCTGTCCGACGCAGCGGCCACGCTCACCACGATGGGGCCCTCTCGGTAAGCCCGGCAGGCCCGGCAGGCCCGGCAGGCGACGCTCATGTCCTAGTAGTGCGCCATTTCGACGATTCGGGTCGACGGTGCGGGGGTCATCTCGTCCTCGATCTCAGGGCCCACCCCCCTCCCGGCGACAGCAAGCTCCAACTGCACGGCGGCACTCATCGCCTCCACCCGTGTCATCCGGGTCTGCTGCGCGAGTAGGTGACGGCGGGTCTCAGGCGGCGAGTGCGACCTGAGGGGGTTCGACGGTCTCGTACTCGACCGGCGCCAGGCGACCCAGTCGACGTTGGCCGCCTACCCGGGGCCGGCCGAGGCGCTGACTCAGCTTCCCAGTACGTGAACGCGTCGAGACCCGCAGAACGACAGTTCCAACTCGTCCGGACACGTGCTCCATGGGCGCGGAACCGGCTCTCGCGGGCAGGGCCAGTAGGGGTCGGGACGGCTGCAGTAGAGGCATTTGGACGGCCGACGCCGGAACACGCAGGGTCACAGGCACCGACCGCTCACCGACCGAGCACGAAGGTCTGGATCGCGATCACCGCGGCGCCGCGCGCCCACTCGACGAAACCCGGCGACTGCAGGGCGATCTGCGGCATCGCCGCGGACGGGTCGCGGTCGGCGCGCAGGGCTTCGAGCATCACGTCGCGCGCGACGCCGGCGAGCCGGACGCCCTCGCCGCCGAGGACGACCCGCTGAGCCGTCGTGAAGTTGGCCGCCGCGGCGACGAGGCGTCCGAGCGCGCGGCCGGAGTCGGTGACGACGCGCGAGGCGGCGGCGTCGCCGGCGGTCGCGAGGTCCAAGGCCTCGTCGTAGCCGACGGTGCGGCCGTGCGCGACCGAGACCTGCGCGGTGACGGAGCCGATCGTCAGCATGGCGGCGGCACAGCCGCGGTGACCGAGGAAGCACGGAGGTCCCGCGGGGTCGAGCGGGTGGTGGCCGATCAGGCCGAGGCTCGCGTCGTCGCTCGTGACGAGCCGGTCGTTGGCGACGAGGCCGAATCCCACGCCGGCGCCGATCGTGAGCAGCGCGAAGGTGCCCGCGCCGCGCCCCTCGCCGAACCAGTGCGTCGCTTCGGTCAGCGCCGTGACGTCGTTGGCGACCACGACCGGCAGGTCGGTGCGCGCGCGCACCATGTCGGCCAGGGGCACGTCGCGCCAGTCGAGAAACGGTGCGCGTACGACGTCCGCGGAGCGGGTGACGTGCCCGCCCAGGGTCACGCCGACGGCGGTCACCCCCGCCGGCGAGGACGCGACCAGCTCGGCGACGACGGACGCCACGGCGTCGGCCACCGCAGCCGGACGGTGGTCGGAGAGAGCCCGCTCGGCGCCCGCGACGACCTCGGCGCGCAACGTGGTCAGCACGCCGTGCGCGGTGTCGCCGGTGAGCTTCACGCCGACGAAGTGGTGGGCGTCGGGCACGACGTCGAGCGGCTGCGAGGGGCGCCCGAGGCGCGTGCCGGGCGCGGGGGTGTCCACCTCGACGAGCAGCCCGTCGTCGAGCAGCGGCTTGGTCAGGCGCGTGAGGCTGCCGGCGGACAGGTCGACGCGGCGCGCGAGCTCGGCACGCGAGAGCGGGCCGTCGAGCAGCACCTCGAGCGCGATCCGGTGGGCGGCACCGCTGAGCGGGATCCACGGGCCTGGGGTCACGGAGGCAGTGTGCCAGTTCCGCCAGCGAACTATCGAGGGGCGCAACGTTGTGCCCGGAAACTAAGTCGTGCTGACCGAGGCAACCGGGGGCGCGAAGCGCTCCGGTTCGCGAGGATCTTGACGCGTCGATATTTCCGACGTAGAACTAAGTCACCCCGACGAAGAGGTTGCACACCATGACGACGCAGACGTCCCCGGTCCGTCCCGCCGACGCCGCCACGGTCGACACCACCACTCCCCTGCACCTGCGCGCCGCCGGCGTGAGCCTCGTGCTCGACGTCGCGGGCGACCGCCTGCCGCGCGTCCTGCACTGGGGCGCCGACCTCGGTGACACGGACGCCGACGAGCTCCGCGAGCTGCGCACGACGGCCGTCGCCCCGGTCGCCTCGAGCGTCACGGACGAGCCCGTCCCGCTCTCGCTGCTGCCCGAGCAGTCGGTCGGCTGGCTCGGCACGCCGGGCCTGACCGGGCACCGCCACGGCGCGGACTTCTCGACCGCCTTCGCGGTGTCCGACGTGAGTGTCGAGAACGGCACCGAGCGCGACGGTGCGCCCGTCGCGCACCGCGTCGTCGTCCACGCTGCCGACGAGGCGGCTCGCCTCCGCCTGGTGCTGGAGCTCGAGCTGCTCCCCGACGGCCTGCTGCGCACGCGCGCCGACGTGACGAACCTCGACCCCGCGCCGTTCACGCTCGCCGGCCTCGACCTGGTCCTGCCCGTCCCGCGCGAGGCGGACGAGATCCTCGACTTCACCGGTCGCCACCTGCGCGAGCGCAGCCCCCAGCGGCACCCGTTCGTCGCCGGCACGCACCTGCGCGAGTCGCGGCGCGCCCGCGGCCTCGACGCGACGCTGCTGCTGCTCGCCGGCCGGCGAGGCTTCGCGCACCGTTCCGGCGAGGTGTGGGGCGTGCACGTCGCCTGGTCGGGCAACACGCGCACGTTCGCCGAGCAGACGATGCCGACCGGCACGCGCGTGCTCGGCGCGGGCGAGCTGCTGCTCGCCGGCGAGGTCCGCCTCGCCGAGGGCGAGTCGTACCAGAGCCCGTGGGTGTACGGCTCGTACGGCGACGGCCTCGACCAGCTCTCCCACCGGTTCCACGCCTACCTGCGCTCGCGTCCCCGGCACCCGCGCACGCCGCGCAAGGCGCTGATCAACGTGTGGGAGGCCGTGTACTTCGACCACGACCTCCAGCGCCTCACCGCGCTCGCCGACGCCGCGGCCGCCGCCGGGGTCGAGCGGTACGTGCTCGACGACGGCTGGTTCCGCGGCCGGCGCGACGACACGGCCGGCCTCGGCGACTGGGTCGTCGACCCGGACGTCTGGCCGCAAGGGCTGCACCCCCTGGTGGACCACGTCACCGGGCTCGGCATGGAGTTCGGCCTGTGGTTCGAGCCGGAGATGGTCAACCCCGACTCCGACCTCGCCCGCGCCCACCCCGAGTGGATCCTGCAGACCGGCGACCGGCTGCCGCCCGAGGCACGGCACCAGCAGGTCCTCGACCTCGCACACCCCGGCGCCTTCGACCACGTCTTCGGCCAGATCGACGCGATCCTCACCGAGTACGCGATCGGCTACGTCAAGTGGGACCACAACCGGGACCTCATCGACGCGGGCCACACCCCCACAGGCGCGGCCGGTGTGCACGCGCAGACGCTCGCCACGTACCGCCTGCTCGACGCCCTGCGCGCCGCGCACCCCGACGTCGAGTTCGAGTCCTGCTCGAGCGGCGGCGGCCGCATCGACCTCGGCATCCTCGAGCGCACCGACCGCGTGTGGACGTCCGACTGCATCGACGCCCTGGAGCGCCAGGTCATCGAGGCCGGCACGGGCCTGCTGGTCCCGCCGGAGATGCTTGGCTCGCACATCGGCTCCCCCGTCTCCCACACGACCGGCCGCCGGCACGCGCTCGGCTTCCGCGCCGCGACGGCCCTGTTCGGGCACCTCGGCATCGAGTGGGACCTCACATCCGCGACGGACGACGAGCGCGCCGCCGTCGCCCGGTGGGTCGAGGCCTACACGACCCACCGCGACCTGCTGCACCACGGCCGCAGCGTCCGCGCCGACGACCCGGACCCCGCGCTGCGCGTGCACGGCGTCGTCGCCGAGGACGGCCGCGAGGCGATCTTCGCGGTCGTGCAGCTGACCACCGGCGTGTGGGCGCCGCCCGGCCGGGTGCGCCTGCCCGGGCTCGACGAGTCCACCACCTACCGCGTGCGTCCCCTGCCGCCCGGCGAACAGGTCGCCCCCGGGCACGGCGGCGCGACGCCCGTCTGGTGGTCCGACGGCACGCGCCTGTCCGGCCGGGCGCTGGCCCGCGTCGGCGTGCAGGTGCCCAACCAGTTCCCTGAGCGGACCGTCCTGCTGCACCTGACGGCCCTCTGACCGCACGTCCGACCGACGCTCGCAACGACGCGACAGGAGCACCCGACATGGCAGTGGTCACACCCCCGGCACCGCCGGCGACCAGGTCGACCAGACCGACGAGGAGGCGGGGCCGCGAGGGCGGCGGACGCGGGGACCTGCGCACCGCGGTGATCTTCCTCATCCCCGCGACCATCGGCTTCGTCGTCTTCTACCTCGTGCCGACGCTGCGGGGCATGTGGTTCAGCCTCACCGACTACTCGGTGCTGGCCCCGGCCGAGTTCGTCGGCCTCGCGAACTACCGGCGCCTGCTCGAGGACCCCCTGTTCTGGAACGCCATGGGGGTCACCGGGTACTACGTCGTGGTCAACATCGTCGTCCAGACGCTCATAGCGATCGGCCTCGCGATGCTGCTGCAGCGCATGACGCGCTCCATCCTCATCCGCGGCATGGCGCTGCTGCCCTACTTCGTCGCGAACGTCGTCGTCGCGCTCGTCTGGTTCTTCATGCTCGACTACCAGATCGGCGTGGTGAACGTCCTGCTCGGCAAGGTCGGGATCGACCCGCAGGCCTTCTTCGGTGACCCGGCGCTGGCGCTGCCCACCATCGCGCTCATCAACGTGTGGCGGCACATGGGCTACACGGCGCTGCTCATCTTCGCGGGCCTGCAGACGATCGCGCCGCAGCTGTACGAGGCGGCCTCGCTCGACGGCGCCAGCGCGTGGCGGCAGTTCCGCTCGATCACCCTGCCCCTGCTGCGGCCCGTGCTCGCGCTCGTCCTCGTCGTGACGGTCACCGGCTCCTTCCAGATCTTCGACACCGTCGCCGTGACCACCGGGGGCGGCCCCGTCGACGCCACGCGCGTCATCTACCTCTACATCTACGACCTGGCGTTCGCGCAGCTCGACTTCGGGTACGCGTCCGCGCTGTCGGTCGTCCTGTTCGCCGTCCTGCTCGTCGTCGCGCTGGTGCAGCTGCGGCTGCTGCGCGCCGGCGAGTCGGACAACGCCTGAGGAGGTCACCGTGACGACGACGACCGCACGCCCGGCCACGACGCCCCGGCCCGTCCCGACGTCCCGCACCCGCCGGCCCGTGCCGTGGGGACGGGTCGTCGGCTGGGTCTGCCTGATCGTGATCCTGCTGATCACGCTCTTCCCGTTCTACTGGATGCTGCGCACGGCGTTCTCCGACAACCGCGCGCTCGCGGCCGAGGCCGGCAACCTGCTGCCCGCCGACCTCACGCTGGACGCCTTCCGCCGCGTCTTCGGGCTCACGACGCTCGAGGAGTCCCTCGCGCAGGGCGGTGCCGGCGGACGCATCCACTTCTGGCTCTACCTGCGCAACTCGGTGATCGTGGCTACCGCGATCACCGTCGGCCAGGTGTTCTTCTCCGCCATGGCCGCGTACGCGTTCGCCCGGCTGCGCTGGCCCGGTCGCGACACCGTGTTCGCGATCTTCCTGTCGGCGCTGATGGTGCCCGGCATCTTCACCGCCATCCCGAACTTCGTGCTCATCAAGGAGCTGGGGCTGCTCAACACCTTCCCCGGCCTGATCCTGCCGACGGTCTTCATGACGCCGTTCGCGATCTTCTTCCTGCGCCAGTTCTTCCTCGGCATCCCCCGCGAGCTCGAGGAGGCCGCCATGCTCGACGGCGCCAGCCGCGCACGGGTGTTCCTGCGGATCATCCTGCCGATGGCCGGCGCCCCGATCACCACGCTCGGCGTCCTCACCTACATCACGGCCTGGAACGAGTACTTCTGGCCGCTGCTCGTCGGGCAGAGCGACGACGTGCGCGTGCTCACCGTCGCCCTTGGCATCTTCCGGTCCCAGACCCCGCAGGGCAGCCCCGACTGGGCCGGCCTCATGGCCGCGACCCTCGTCGCGGCGCTGCCGATCGTCGCGCTGTTCATCGCGCTCGGGAAGCGCATCGTCAGCTCCATCGGCTTCTCCGGCATCAAGTGAGGTCCGCACCCATGACCACGCACCAGCACCGCACACCCCGCGCCCGCCGCAGCCGACGCGCCGCCGCCGTGGGCGCCGCGCTCAGCGCGACCCTCGCCCTCGCCGGCTGCGCCGGGCCCGCCGACGCCGACGCGCCCGTCACCCTCACCTACTGGATGTGGGACGCCAACCAGGTGCCCGGCTACCAGCAGTGCGCCACGGACTTCGAGGCCGCCAACCCCGACGTGCTCATCAACATCGAGCAGTACGGCTGGGACGACTACTGGACGCAGCTCACCGCCCGCATGGTCGCCGAGAGCGCGCCCGACGTCTTCGTCGACCACGCGCAGCAGTTCGGCAAGTACGCGAGCTTCGACCAGATCCTCGACGTGGAGGACCGGGTCGAGGAGTCCGGGCTCGACCTCGAGCAGTACCAGCCCGGCCTCGTGGACCTGTGGCGCGGCCCCGAGGGCGGCCTGTACGGCCTGCCGAAGGACTGGGACAGCGTCGGCCTCTTCTTCAACGCCGACCTGGTCGCCGAGGCCGGGTACACGCCCGAGGACCTGTGGGAGCTCGAGTGGAACCCGCAGGACGGCGGCACGTTCGAGCAGTTCCTCGCCCGCCTGACGGTCGACGAGAACGGCGTCCGTGGAGACGAGCCCGGCTTCGACAAGGACCGCGTCGCCGTCCACGGCATGGGGTACAACGAGAGCGGCGGTGGCTTCGGCCAGGTGCAGTGGGCGTCGTTCGCGCTCAGCAACGGGTGGACGTACGCGGACCGCAACCCGTGGCCGACCGAGCTCGCCTACGAGGACCCGGCCCTCGCCGAGGCGATCACCTGGTACCGCTCGCTCGTCGAGAAGGGATACATGCCGCCGCTGGCCGTCGCCACCTCGGGCATCGGGACGATCGAGTCCATGGGCTCCGGGTCATACGCGAGCCTCATCGAGGGCGCCTGGAACGCCCGTGCCATGTCCGAGCTGCAGGGCGTCGACATCGGCACCGCGCCGACGCCCATCGGCCCCTCCGGTCACCGCGCGAGCGTCTACAACGGCCTGTCCGACGCGATCTACGCCGGTACGCCGCACCCCGACGAGGCGTGGCGCTGGGTCGAGTACCTCGCCACGCCTGAGTGCCAGGACGTCGTCGCCCAGCAGGCCCGCGTCTTCCCCGCCATCACGACCGCCTCGGAGAAGGCCGTGGCGGCGTTCGAGGAGATCGGCGTCGACGCCGACGCCTTCGCCGTGCACGTCCGGGAGGGCACCGGCGTCCTGCCGCCCGTGACCGGGCGGTGGGCGGAGGTCCAGTCGATCATGCAGCCCGCGATGGACTCGGTGCTCTCCTTCCGCTCCGACCCGGACAGCCTCGCCGCCGCGGACGAACGCGTCGACCGGCTGTTCGCCGCGGACTCGTAGCGGCTGTTGCGCCCGTCCCGAGAACAGGAGCCCGGCCCCACGGGGGAGGGCCGGGCTCCTGCGGGTGTCAGCGGCGTGAGCCGCCGGCGTCGTGGACCGCCGCTGTCACGGGTACATCGTCTCCGCGGGGATGTAGCCGTACGGCAGCTCGCCGACGAGCCAGGACCGGTCCCCCTCGAGGTCGATCTCGAGGGTCGGGGCGAGCGTCCCGCCGTAGATCGGGTCTCCGCCGCCGGCGCGCGGGATGGTGTCGATGAAGCTCTCGACGAGCAGGTTCGGCATCACGTAGTCCGAGTAGTTCTGCAGCGGCGCGTCCGGCGGGTTGCCGAGCACGAGGCCGCTGTCGTTGAGCGCCTGGTAGTCGCTGCGCAGACCCGGGCCGACGAAGCCGTAGAGCCCGTCGGGGCCGGTGAGCCCGGGCGCGAACGTGAACATGTGGCTGATGGTCCAGAGGTAGTACTTCCCCTCGTGCACGATCAGGTGCGGACGCTCGGTCTGCTGGTTCGTGCACTCGGCCGACAGGAGCGGAGGCAGCAGGCGCCACGAGGTGAAGTCGGCGTTGCGCAGCTCCATGATGCCGATGTTGCCGGTGTAGAACCGTGCGTCGTCGGGCACCACGTGCCCGCCGGGCACCCGGCCGATCTCCTTGCGGTCGCACCGGTGCGTGCCGGCGACGCCGCCGTTGTTGCCCTCGAACAGGGCGTAGATCTTGTGGTCGGTCGGGTCGCGGAACACGAACGGGTCGCGGAACGCGTAGATGATCGGACCCGCCTGGGACTGCTCGAGCGTCTGGTACAGGCGCCCGTCGGCCTCGGCGATGATCTGGTGGTCCTCGAACCCGGTGAAGTACACGCCGTCCTCGTCGGCGTGGACACGGCCCTCGGCGTGCGCGAGCCGCTGGAGGGCGTCGGACGGGTCGATGCCCCCGTCGTCACGACCGGAGGCGGTGTAGAAGGCGTGCACCTCGCCGTCCTCCGTGAGGACCGTGGACCCTGCCCACTCCCGGGAGCCGAACGAGGAGCCGGCCGGGAACAGGTCGCCGCCGTACGTCCAGTTCTGGGCGTCCTGCGAGTAGAAGTAGCCGATGCGGGCCTGCCAGTGCCTGTCGCCGAAGAAGATGTCCCGGGGCGCCGTGAGCGAGAAGATGATGTTCCAGCCCTCGTAGGCGATCGGCTCCATGTTCAGGTCGGTCAGCGGCCAGGTGTCCCAGATCCACACCTCGTCCGTCATGATCGGGAACTGCTCAGGGATGCGGGGCTTGGTGTTCGTGGCGTCCTGACGGATCTTCAGGGCGTCGGCGCGGGTCCAGTTCGCGGTGAACGTCGAGCGCGGGCTGAAGACGGCGTCGATGGTGGCCCCGCCGCCGCGGGGCTGGAGCGAGGTGCCGCCGCCCGGCAGGTCGACGGCACGAGGGAGCTCGGCGGCCCGGTCGGGCTGGACGGCGGCTCCGGACGGGATCTGCAGTGCGGCGACCATCGCCACCGAGAAGGCGGCGACGAGCGCGCCGCGCATGGTGCGCTTCATATGGGTTCCCCTGTCGCACGGCCGCGGGCCCGGCGTCGTCGCCGGGCGCGGCACTGTGGAGCGTGCGCGCCTCGCGCACGCATCGTGCGAGTCGGTCGTCACCGACGTGGTGGGCTGTCACACCGTCGTGCACGCCCCCGGTGAGCCGGCTGTGACCGGCAACACGTTCAGGCAAGCACTGTCTGTCATCGTGCGCAAGACCCTCGTCGACCCGCCCGCCGCCCTCGCTCCGCGCGCCCCGGGACGCGCGCACGACGACGGAGGACCCCGCCGGGCGGGGCCCTCCGTCGTCGTCCGGGCTACTGCAGCAGCTCGAGCCGTGCCGGGTCGTCGGCGAAGACCTCCTGCGCGTTCTCCTGCGTCACCACCACCGGGTCCAGCTGGTACACGGCGACGTCCTTCTGGCCGTTGTCGACGGTCTCGTCGGGCTCCGGCAGCTCCTCGCCCTGCTGCAGGGCCTGGATCAGCTCGACGGTGCGGCCGACGAGGTCCTGCGTGGGCTTGGCGACGGTGGACCACTGCTGGCCCTGCCACACCGACACGACGGACTCGTTCTCGGCGTCGAGGCCCGTCACGACGGGCACCTCCTGGCCGGCCTGCTGCGCCGACGTCATGATCGCGCGGGCGATCCCGTCGTTCGGGGACAAGGCGCCGTCGATCTCCTCGGCGCTGTAGAAGCCCGAGAGCAGCGAGTCCATCCGCGCCTGCGCCTTGGCGTTGTCCCAGTCCGGCGTGGCGACCTGCGTGAAGCTCGTCTGACCCGAGCCGACGACGAGCGTCCCGTCGTCGATCTTGGGCTGCAGCACCGACATGGCGCCCTCGAAGAACGCCGGCGCGTTGGGGTCGGCGGGTCCTCCACCGAACAGCTCGACGTGGTAGGGGGGCTCGCCCTTGCGCGCGGCCAGTCCGTCGAGGAGCGACTGGCCCTGCAGCTCCCCGGTGCGGACGCTGCCGAACTGCACGACGCCGTCGACGGCGGTCGTGTTCTCGATGAGGCGGTCGTAGCCGATGACCGCGATGCCGGCGTCGGCCGCGCGCTCGAGCACGCTCCCGAGCTGGGTTCCGTCGATCGGGCCGACGACGATGACCTCGGCGCCGCGCTCGATCATCGCCTCGATCTGCTGCTGCTGCTGCGGGACCTTGTTGTCCGCGGCCTGGACGAGCGGCTCGAAGCCGGCCTCCGTGAGCTCGGAGGTGAACATCTCCTCCGCCTCCGCCCAGTTCTGCGTGCCGAGCCACGGGAGGGACACACCGACGACGGCGTCCTCGGCGAAGCCGCCGGACGCGCCGGCGGCGGTGTCCTCCCCCGTTCCTTCCCGGCCGCCGCCGCACGCGCTGAGGGCGAGGGCTCCGGCGGTGGTGAGCGCCACGAGGGCGAGGGACCTGGTGCGCATGAGTGCTCCTTCTCCACGGGCGCACCCGCTGCGGGGTGCGCCTGACCGCCCGGGGGCTCCGGTGCCCACGGGGTCGTACGTCGGGTGGTGCGCCGCGCGGCTCGGGGCCGGGGGACGCACGGACGGGCGAGGCGCTGCCGCGGGGCGGCGCCCCGAGAGCGGCACGCGGCTGCTAGCCGACCGTGCCCGTCGGCGTGCGGCCGTCGGCCGGCACGGCGGGCTCGTCGCGCTCGGGCCGGGCCGGGCCCAGCG
>NZ_JBFTEP010000047.1:0-27044 GCF_047229365.1 Cellulomonas pasadenensis
GGCCGGCCCTCGACGCCGAGCGCGCCGCCGTCCTCGACTCCGCCCTCGCCAAGGTGCAGGCCGCCGCGGGTGACGCCGCCGCCGGCGTCGACGTCGAGCTGCAGGTCGACGCGCGGCCGGAGGTCGTCGCGGCCGTGGGCGCCGCCCTGGCGGAGCGGCGGCGGCTGCTGCTGCGGTACGTCGACGCCTCCGACGTCGCGACGGAGCGCGAGGTCGACCCGCTGCGCCTCGTCACGCAGGACGAGCGCTCCTACCTCATCGCGTGGGCCGTCGAGGCGGACGCCGAGCGCCGGTTCCGCATGGACCGCGTCGTCGCCGCGACCGTGCTCGACCGGCCGGCGGGCGAGCACGCGCTCGCCCCGGACGCCGAGGTCTTCTCGCCGGACCCGAGCGGCGACCTCGTCACGGTGCGCCTCGCCGGGCGCGCCCGCTGGGTCGTCGAGTCGGTGCCGGTCGAGGCGACCCGCGAGCTCGCCGACGGCACGTTCGAGGTCGACCTGCGGGTCGTCCAGCCGGCGTGGCTGCGCCACCTGCTGCTCCAGGCGGCGGACGAGGTGCGCGACGTGCGCCCCGCCCGCGTCGCGCGCGAGGTGGCGGACGCCGCCCGCGCGGCGCTCACCGCCTACGCGCCGCTGCTCGGCGCACCGTCGGCAGTCACGCCGGCACCCGACGTCACCGAGGAGGCCTGAGCGTGCTGTGGACCGTGGTGTGGGTCGTGCTCGTGGTGGGGACGCTGCTGGGCGCGTTCCTGCTCGGGCGGCGGCTGTGGCGCTCCGTCGTCGCGCTCGGCGCCGAGCTCTCGCGGGCGGGGGAGACGCT
Organism: Cellulomonas pasadenensis; assembly: GCF_047229365.1. Taxonomy (NCBI): domain Bacteria; kingdom Bacillati; phylum Actinomycetota; class Actinomycetes; order Micrococcales; family Cellulomonadaceae; genus Cellulomonas; species Cellulomonas pasadenensis. The sequence goes on from NZ_JBFTEP010000047.1 coordinate 820, forward strand.
CGAGCTCCTGGGCCGGCGCGTCGAGGAGCTCGAGGAGGCGGCGCGGGCCGCACGGGCGCCCGTGCGGCCCGCGCTCGGCCAGGACGTCGACGTGCTCGGCGCGCGCGTGCAGGAGCTGCGGGCGGACCGCCGTGCGCGCCGTGCGGCGCGCCGGGACCGTCACCGGGTCACCGTGGCGCAGGCCGCCGAGCGCTGGCTCGGCTGAGCGACCGCCGGGTGCCGTCGCGGCGTCACCGGCGCGCCGCCCGCGGGTCGTCGCCCCGTCGCCGTGCCGTCACGCGCGTCGTCGGGCCGGTGACGCGGCCACGGAGGCGAAGCGCTTCGACTCCGGCGTCGCACCCCGTACAATTCGGAGGGTCAACGCCGTCGATGGCAGGAGAGCGTCGTGCGTCCTCAGCTGAGCCACATCCTCATCGTGCTGGTGGTGGTCGTGCTCCTGTTCGGGGCCAACCGCCTGCCGGGCCTCGCACGGTCCGTCGGTCAGTCGATGAAGATCTTCAAGAACGAGGTCAAGGACCTCGCGGACGACGACCGCCGCGACGCGGCCGCCACCCGGACCACCGTGACCGGACCCGCCGTCCCCGGCCCCGACGCGGCGACCGGCAGCACGACGTCGGGACCGGTGGACACGCCGCCGGATCCCGCCGCACCGCCGCGCGTCTGACGCGGGCGTGAGCAGGTCCTCCCGCCGGCGCCGCACGCCGGACGGCCGGATGCCGCTGCGCGAGCACCTGCGCGAGCTGCGCCGGCGGCTCGTCCTGATCGCGCTCGGGCTCGTCGTCGGCGGCATCGCCGGCTGGCTGCTGTACGAGCCGGTCTTCGCGCTGCTGCAGGAGCCGGTGCGCCAGGTCGCCGCGGAGCGCGACGAGGTCGTCACGCTCAACTTCGCGGGCGTCGCCACGGCGTTCGACATGCAGGTGAAGGTCTCGCTGTTCCTCGGGATCCTGGTCACGAGCCCGTGGTGGCTGTACCAGCTCTGGGCGTTCGTCACCCCGGGGCTGACGCGCCGCGAGCGGCTGTACGGGGTCGGATTCCTCGCCGCGGCCGTGCCGCTGTTCCTCGCGGGGGCCGCGCTGGCGTGGGCCGTGCTGCCCAACGCGGTGCGGCTCCTCCTCGACTTCACGCCCGAGGGCACCGCGAACGTCACCGACGGGCAGCTCTACCTCAGCTTCGTCATGCGGCTCATGCTGGCGTTCGGCGCGGCCTTCCTCCTGCCCGTCGTGATGGTGGCGCTCACCATGGCGGGCGTCGTGCAGGGCAGGACGTGGGCGCACGGCTGGCGTTGGGCCGTCCTCGTCTCGTTCGTGTTCGCGGCGATCGCGACCCCGACCCCGGACGTCGTCACGATGCTCGCCGTCGCCTTCCCGATGTGCCTGCTCTACGGCGCCGCGCTCGGTGTGTGCCTGGTGCACGACCGCCGCGTCGACCGACGGCGCGTGGCCGACGGCCTCCCGCGCCTGGACGGCACCATGCCGGGGGAGCGCCCGGGCGAGCGGACGCGCGACGGCCGGCAGGGCGCGGGCGGGGGACCCGCCACCGCGGACGCGGGGTGAGCCGGCTCGGCCTCGTCGTGAACCCCGCCGCCGGCCGCGGCCGCGGTGCCGCCGCCGGGCGACGGACCCACGCGCTGCTGGCGGCCGCGGGGCACGACGTCCACGACCTGTCCGCGCCCACGCTCGCACGCGCCACCGACCGCGCACGCGCCGCCGTGCTCGCCGGCGTCGACGCCCTCGTGGTCGTCGGCGGCGACGGCATGGTGCACCTGGGCGCGGACGTGCTCGCGGGCACGGGCGTCCCCCTCGGCGTCGTGCCCGTGGGGACGGGCAACGACGTGGCGCGGGCCGTCGGGCTGCCCCGCGCCGACGTCGACGGCGCCGTCGCGGCGGTGCTGGCGGGGCTGGGGGACGGGCCGGTCGCCCTCGACGCCGTGCGCGTCGGACCGCCCGGCGGTCCCGTGCGGGAGTGGTACGCCGGCGTGCTGTCGTGCGGGCTCGACGCCGCCGTGAACGCGCGCGCCAACACGCTGCGGTGGCCGCACGGCACCGCGCGGTACGTCCGTGCGCTCGTGCCGGAGCTGGCGCGGTTCCGTCCCTACGGGTACCGCGTCACGCTCGACGACGGCGTGTGGGAGTCCGGCGGCACCCTCGTCGCGGTCGCGAACACGGCGTGGTTCGGCGGCGGCCTGCGGATCGCGCCGGGCGCCGACCCGACCGACGGCCTCCTCGACGTCGTCCTCGCCGGGCCGTTCACCCGGGCGGGCGCGGTCGGCATCTTCCCCGGGCTGTACCACGGGCGGCACGTGCGCGACCCGCGCGTGCGCGTCGTGCGCAGCCGCCGCGTCGTCGTCGAGCCGCGCGCGGACCTCGGCCCGCCGCCCCCGCCGGCGTTCGCGGACGGGGAGCGGATCGGCCCGCTGCCGCTCGTCGCGGAGGTCGTCCCGGGAGCGTTGTCGCTGCTCGGCGCGAGGACCGCCGCGACGTGAGCCTAGGGTGGGCGGGTGGCACGCTCGTCCCGACCCTCCACCAGCGAGCCGGAGCTCTCCCCGGCCGAGCGCTACGCCGCGGCCCGGCGCCGCGCGAGCGCCGAGCGCAGCGCGCTCGGCGAGTTCCGCTCCCGGCTCGACTTCCCGCTCGACGACTTCCAGGTCGAGGCGTGCGCGGCGCTCGAGCGCGGCAGCGGCGTCCTCGTCGCCGCGCCGACCGGTGCCGGCAAGACGGTCGTGGGCGAGTTCGCCGTCCACCTCGCGCTGGCGTCCGGGCGCAAGGCGTTCTACACGACGCCGATCAAGGCGCTGTCGAACCAGAAGTACGCCGACCTCGCGCGCGTGCACGGCCAGGAGCGCGTGGGCCTGCTGACCGGCGACACGAACATCAACGGCGACGCCGACGTGGTCGTCATGACGACCGAGGTGCTGCGCAACATGCTCTACGCCGGCTCGCCTGCGCTGGCGGGCCTCGGGTACGTCGTCATGGACGAGGTGCACTACCTCGCCGACCGCTTCCGCGGTCCCGTCTGGGAGGAGGTGATCATCCACCTGCCCGACGACGTGCAGCTGGTGTCGCTCTCCGCCACGGTGTCCAACGCCGAGGAGTTCGGCGACTGGCTGTCGACCGTTCGGGGCGACACGACCGTGGTGGTCAGCGAGCACCGGCCGGTGCCGCTCGGCCAGCACGTGCTCGTCGGCGACGAGCTGCTCGACCTCTACGCCGGGCACGTCGACCCGACCGACCCGGGCGTCGACCCGCCGATCAACCCGGACCTCACGCACCTGCTGCGCCGCCAGCAGTCGGACCCCCGGGACCGGCGGGGCCCGGGCGACCGCGGCTCCCGCGGCCGCGACGGCCGGCCGGGCGTCGGGGTGCGCCAGGCGCCGCGGTTCGCGGTCGTCGACTCGCTCGCGCAGGAGCACCTGCTGCCCGCGATCGTCTTCATCTTCTCCCGCGCCGGCTGCGAGGCGGCCGTGCAGCAGTGCCTGTCCGCGGGCGTCCGCCTGACGACCCCCGCCGAGCAGGCCGAGATCCGCCGCGTCGCCGAGGAGCGGTGCGCCGCGATCCCGCCGGAGGACCTCGGCGTGCTCGGCTACGACGCGTTCGAGGACGCCCTCGCGCGCGGCGTCGCCGCCCACCACGCCGGCATGCTCCCGCTGTTCAAGGAGACGGTCGAGGACCTGTTCTCGCGCGGGCTCGTCAAGGTCGTCTTCGCGACGGAGACCCTCGCGCTGGGCATCAACATGCCCGCGCGCTCGGTGGTGCTCGAGCGGCTGGTCAAGTGGGACGGGTCCTCGCACGTCGACATCACGCCGGGGGAGTACACGCAGCTGACGGGGCGCGCCGGCCGCCGTGGCATCGACACCGAGGGGCACGCGGTCGTCGTCGCGCACACCGGCCTCGACCCCGTGCAGCTGGCCGGGCTCGCGTCGCGGCGCCTGTACCCGCTGCGCTCGTCGTTCCGCCCCACGTACAACATGGCGGTCAACCTCGTCGCGCAGGTCGGGCGCGACCGGGCCCGCGAGGTGCTGGAGACGTCGTTCGCGCAGTTCCAGGCCGACCGGGGCGTCGTCGGTCTGGCCCGGCAGGCGCAGTCGCACGCCGAGGCCCTCGACGGGTACGCCGAGGCGATGTCGTGCGACCTCGGCGACTTCGCCGAGTACGCGGCGCTGCGCCGCGCGGTCGGCGACCGCGAGAAGGACCTGGCCAGGCAGGCCGCGTCCGCCCGGCGCGCCGACGTGGCCCGCACGCTCGAGGGTCTGCGCGTCGGCGACCTGCTCGAGGTGCCGACCGGCCGGCGCGCGTCGTACGCCGTCGTCGTCGACCCCGGCGGCCGCCCGGGCTTCGACGGCCCGAAGCCGACCGTCCTGACGACCGACCGCCAGGTGCGCCGCCTCACGGTGGCCGACGTGGGCACGGGCGCGCGGACCGTGGGCAGCCTGCGCGTGCCGTCGTCGTTCAACGTGCGGGTCCCCGCGGCGCGGCGCGACCTGGCCGCGCGCCTGCGCGCCCGCCTCGACGAGCTCGACGTCACGCCCGCCCCGGGCCGCCAGGGACGCCGCGACGCCCGGCGCACCGCCGCGGCCGACGACGCCGAGCTCGAGGCGATGCGCCGTCGGCTGCGCGCGCACCCGTGCCACCGCTGCCCGGACCGCGAGGAGCACGCCCGCTGGGCGGACCGCTGGCACCGCCTCAAGAGCGAGCACGACGCCCTCGTGACCCGGATCGCCGGACGCACCGGCTCGATCGCCGCCGTGTTCGACCGCATCTGCGACGTGCTCGTCACGCTCGGGTACCTCGAGCGCAGTGACACCGGGGCGGCGACGCCGACCGGCGGGACCGCGCTGGCGGTCACGGACGCCGGCCAGTGGCTGCGCCGCATCTACGCCGAGAACGACCTGCTGCTCGCCGAGTGCCTGCGCCGCGGCGTGTGGGAGGAGCTCGACGCCCCGCAGCTCGCCGCGGCCGTGTCCGCGCTGGTGTACCGGTCGCGGCGCGACGAGGAGGTGGAGCCGCGCGTGCCGGGCGGGCCCGAGAGCCGCCTCGGGCGCGCGCTCGAGGCGGCGGTGCGCGCCTGGTCGGAGCTCGAGGACCTCGAGCACGGGCACCGGCTCGAGACCATCCAGCCGCTCGACACCGGGCTCGTCGAGCCGATCCACCGCTGGGCGGCCGGGCGCAGCCTCGACTCCGTCCTGCGCGGCGGCGACATCGCGGCCGGCGACTTCGTGCGCTGGGTCAAGCAGGTCGTCGACGTGCTCGACCAGATCCACGGCGCCGCGCCGACCGCGCGCCTGCGGACCACGGCCGACCGCGCCGTCACGGCGCTGCGCCGCGGGGTGGTGGCGTACTCGGCGGTGTGACGGGCGCGGCGGTGCGACGGGCGCTGCGGGCCTAGGGTGTGCGGATGTGACCTCGACGCTCTACCGCCACGGAGTCGTGCACTCCCCGTCCGACCCCTTCGCCGAGGCGGTGCTCGTCGAGGACGGCACCGTCGCGTGGATGGGCTCGGACGACACCGCCGACGGCCTGGTCGCGGGCGTCGACGAGGTCGTCGAGCTCGACGGCGCGCTCGTCGCCCCCGCCTTCGTCGACGCGCACGTGCACCTGCTCGAGTCGGCGCTCGCCGCCCGCGGCGTCGACCTCTCCCTCGCGGCCGGGGTGCGCAGCCTCGCCGACGCGCTCGACGCGCTCGCCCGGGCCGCCGGCGCCCGGTCCGCGGGGGAGCGCCTCCCGCTGCTCGGCCACGGCTGGGACGAGCGCGACTGGCCCGAGGGCCGCCCGCCCACGCGCGCCGAGCTCGACGCCGTCGGGCAGGGCCTGCCGGTCTACCTGGCGCGGGTCGACGTGCACTCCGCGGTGGTGTCCTCGGCGCTCGCGGAGCTCGCCGGCCTGCACGGGCTGCCCGGGTGGTCGGAGGACGGCCGCGTCGAGCGCGACGCCCACCACGCCGCGCGCGCCGTGGCCCGGGCCGTCGACGCGGCCGAGCGGACCGCGCTGTACCGCGAGGCGCTCACCGCCGCGGCGGCGCAGGGCGTCGTCGCGGTGCACGAGCACTCGGCGCCCTCCATCGACACCCGCGACGGCCTGCGCGAGCTCCTCACCATGACGGCCGACCCGGCCTCCGCCCTGCCCCTCGTCATCGGCTACCGCGGCGAGGCCTGCGTCACGGTGGACGACGCCCGGGAGCTGCTGGCCGACCTGCCGGGGCTCGCGGGCATCGGCGGCGACCTCAACGTCGACGGGTCCTTCGGCTCGCGCACCGCCGCGCTGCGGCAGCCCTACGCGGACGCGCCCGGCACGTCGGGTCACCTGTACCTGAGCGCCGAGCAGATCGCCAACCACGTCACCGCGGTGACGCGGGCGGGCTCGCACGCGGCGTTCCACGTCATCGGCGACCGTGCGCTCGACGAGGTGCTGCTGGGCCTGCGGGCCGCCGCCGACGTGGAGGGGACGGCCGCCGTCGCCGGCGCCGGGCACCGCATCGAGCACGCCGAGATGGTGGACGCGCACTCGCTCGCGCAGCTCGTGCTGCTCGGGCTGCGGCTGTCCGTCCAGCCGGCGTTCGACGCGGTGTGGGGCGGGCCGGACGGCATGTACGCCGCACGCCTCGGCCGCGGTCGCGCCGCGGCGCTCAACCCGTTCGCCGACCTGGCGGCCGCGGGCGTGCCGCTCGCGCTGGGGTCGGACAGCCCGGTCACGCCGGTCGACCCGTGGGCCGGGGTCCGCGCGGCGGCCGCGCACCACGAGGTCGACCAGCGCATCTCGGTGCGGGCCGCGTTCCGGGCCGCGACGCGCGGCGGCTGGCGGCTCGCGCACCTCGACCACACCGGCGCCGGCGAGCTGCGCGTCGGGGCGCCCGCGCACCTCGCGGTCTGGCGTGCCGAGCACCTCGTCGTGCAGGCGGCGCGGACGTCGGCGTGGAGCGCCGACGCCCGGGCCGGGTCGCCGCTCCTGCCCGACCTGTCGCCCGACGCCCCGGCACCGCGGTGCCTGCGCACCGTGCGCGCGGGCGTCGTGCTGCACGACGAGCTGGGCTGAGCCCGTCCCGACGCCGGACGCCGGTGCGCCGACGGCTGCGCCGACGCTGCCGACGACTGCGCCGACCGGGTGAACTTCGTCGCCCGCCCGTCGTCGTGCCGCGACGTCGACGTCACCTGCGCGACACACAGGCCGGCGTCGGCGCACGACACGCGGACGACACGCCGGGAACGGCTCCTGCGACGCGGTCGGGACGGACACCCTGACCTGGACGGAGGCCGCTGACCTGGCGGTACGCCGCCTTGACACCCTCGGCGCGCACGGGAGTAGGTTCCACAGTGGCTTGCCGACGAGGGCACCGGTTGGGGGGCCACAGACTGCTCGTCCGGTGCCGTCGGCCAGAGCTCCGGCCGGGCCCGTGCGCTCAACAGACAACGGCAGGACCCCGTCCTCGCCGGTACGAAGGGCGCACGGGCCGGTCGGTCGGAGCCGGGGAGGCGACTCCCCGGCCCCGGACCGCGTGACGGCTCCGCGAGTGGCACGCCTCACCGTCGACGAGCCGCCGCCGCGCCCGGTGGCCCCGACCCGCTGACGTACCCTGACGCGGTGCCGCACCCGCCCCCCGCCCGCTGGGCGACGCTGCTCCTCGCTGGGGCAGGCGGCTGGCTGACGCGCATGGCGTTCCCCGACCCGGGGTGGTGGGGCGCCGCGTTCGCCGGCACCGCGCTGCTGTACCTCGCGCTGCGGCGCGACAGCGCCCGGTGGAACGCCCTGGTCGGGCTCGTGTGGGGCCTGGCGTGCTTCGCGCCGATGATCACGTGGGCGTACGAGGCGGTCGGCCCGGTGCCGTGGGCGGCGCTCAGCGTGCTCGAGGCGTCGTACGTCGCGCTCTTCGGGGCCGCCTGGGCGTGGGCGCGTCGCGGGCACGCCGTCTGGCGCAGCGGCCCCTGGCAGCTCGTCGTCCTCGTGGTCCTGTGGGTGGGCGTCGAGGAGCTGCGCGGCGCGTGGCCGTTCGGCGGCTTCCCGTGGGGACGGCTCGCGTTCTCGCAGGCCGACTCGCCGCTCGCCGCGTACACGTGGCTCGGCGGCACGCCGCTGCTCAGCGCCGTCGTCGCGGCGCTCGGCGTGCTGCTCGCGCGCGCCCTGCTCGCGGCGCGCGAGGTGGCGGCGGGACGCACCCTCGGGGCGCTCGCGGCCGTCGCCGCACTCGTCGTCGGGGCGCTGCTCGTGCCGCTCGAGACGGGCGCCGAGGCCGGCACGCTGCGCACCGGGGCCGTGCAGGGCAACGTGCCCGAGCCCGGCCGGCTCGACGCGTTCGGGCAGCGCCGCCAGGTGCTCGACAACCACGTCGCCGGCACGCGCGCCCTGCTGGACCGGGTCGCACCGGGCGAGCTCGACGTCGTCCTGTGGCCCGAGAACGGCTCGGACATCGACCCGCAGGTCGACGCGGAGGCGGCCGGCCTGATCGACGCGGCCGCGCGGGACGTGGGTGCGCCGATGCTCGTCGGGACCGTCGAGTACCCGGAGAGCGGGGGCCGCTACAACACCGCTGTCCTGTGGGAGCCCGGCACCGGCGTCGTCGCGACCTACTCCAAGCAGCGGCCGGCACCCTTCGCCGAGTACATCCCGATGCGCGGGTTCGTGCGGCACTTCTCCTCGGCCGTCGACCTCGTCACCCGCGACATGATCCCGGGCACCGAGCCGGGCGTCGTGCCGCTGGCGTCCGAGCGCCTGGGGCGCACGGTCCTGATCGGCGACGTCATCTGCTTCGAGGTCGCGTACGACGGGATCGTGCGCGAGGCGGTCCGCGAGGGCGGCGAGGTGCTGGTCGTGCAGACGAACAACGCGTCGTTCGGGTGGACGGACGAGTCCACCCAGCAGCTGGCGATGTCGCGCCTGCGGGCCATCGAGCACGGGCGCGCGACGGTGCAGATCTCCACGGTCGGCGTCAGCGCGGTGATCGCGCCGAACGGCGCCGTCGTGCAGAGCACCGGGCTGTTCACGGCCGCGCAGCTGGTCGCGACGCTGCCGCTGCGCACGTCCCTGACGCCGGCGACACGCCTGGGGGAGTGGCCCGCGTGGGTCGTCGACGGCCTCGCCGTGTGCGTCGTGGTGGCCGGCGCCGTGGGCGCCTACCGGCTGCGCCGCGACGAGCGTCCCGACGGCGCCTGAGGCGACGCGGCGCCACGCCTCGCGTGCAGGCGGGCTCGCCGGCGGCGGGCAGCACGACGCCCCCGGGGTCGTGTCACCGGGGGCGTCGGGGCCTGCGTGCGGCGTCGTGCGGTCGGTGGACCGGGACGCCGGGCTGGTGCGTGCGGTCAGGCGCTGCGGCGCAGCTTGCCGGCCCGCAGCAGGTCGAGCCGCTCGTCGAGCAGCTCCTGGAGCTCGTTCACGGTGCGCCGCTCGAGGAGCATGTCCCAGTGCGTGCGCGGCGGCTTGCCCGCCTTCACCTCGGGCTTCGAGGCGTCACGCAGGAGCGCCTCCGCCCCGCAACGGCACTCCCACACCACCGGGACGTCGGCCTCGACCGAGAACGGCAGGATGATCGTGTGCCCGTTGGGGCAGTCGTAGTACGCCTGGAGGCGGGGGGCGAAGTCGACGCCCTCCTCCGTCTCCATGCTGTGGGACCCGATGCGCATCCCGCGCAGGGACCTGTTGGCCATGTGGGACCTCCGTGCCGTTTGTGCGGCCGTCGTGCCTGATGCTTCCTGTGATGTCAACGGGGACGCAGACGACGGTGTTCCTCGCCCACCGTGAAGGTCTGGTGAAACCACTCTGACGCAGCGTCGCCGGGAGCGCGCGCGGAACCGGCGTCGCCGGCGGGCGGTCACCCGGGCGCGCCGCCGGGCGGGGGCCGACCTAGGCTGCCGTGGTGACCATGACCTACCGCCGCCTCGGCGACTCCGGCCTGACCGTCTCGACCGCCGGCCTCGGCTGCAACACGTTCGGCGCCACGCTCGAGCCGGACGGCGTGGAGGCCGTCGTGCACGCCGCGCTCGACGCCGGCGTCACCTTCTTCGACACCGCCGACGTGTACGGCGGCACGCCGGGCCAGAGCGAGGAGCTGCTCGGGCACGCGCTGCGCGGCCGACGCGACGACGTGGTCGTCGCGACGAAGTTCGGGATGGACGTCGGCGGGCTGAACGGTCCCGACTGGGGGTCGCGCGCCTCCCGCCGGTACGTGCGCCGCGCGGTCGAGGGCTCGTTGCGCCGCCTCGGCACCGACCACGTCGACCTGTACCAGCTGCACCGGCCCGAGCCGGAGACGCCGGTCGAGGAGACGCTCGCGGCGCTGCACGAGCTCGTCACCGAGGGGAAGGTCCGCTACATCGGGTCCTCGAACTTCACGGCGTGGCAGCTCGTCGACGCGGACTGGGCCGCGCGCACGGCCGGGACCACGCCGTTCGTCTCGGCGCAGAACCGGTACAACCTCATGGACCGTGACGCCGAGGCGGAGCTCGTGCCGGCCGCCGAGCACGTCGGCGTCGGCATCCTGCCGTACGTGCCGCTCGCCTCCGGGCTGCTCACCGGCAAGTACCGCCGCGGCGAGGCGGCGCCCGCCGGGTCGCGGCTCGAGCGCATGCCGCAGCGCATGGCCGGCGCGGACTTCGACCGCATCGAGGCGCTGGCCGCCCTCGCGGACGCGTGGGGCGTCGACCTGCCCACGGTCGCGCTCGGCGGGCTGGCGGCCCAGCCCGCCGTCGGCTCCGTCATCGCCGGCGCACGCACGCCCGAGCAGGTGCGCGCGAACGTGGCCGCCACCCTGTGGGAGCCCGACCTCGAGCAGCTCGCCGCGATCGACGAGGCGTCGCCCGGCCCGGGCGCGTGACTGCGGTGCGGGCCGGCGTCGTCGCCGGCCCGCACCCGTGGCGCGGCACCAGCGCTGTCACACTCGCGCCGTCGCGCCGTGGTCACACCGGGAGCACGCGTGCGCGGTGCTCGCCGACCGCCACGACGGCGGCCACGGTCAGTGCGCGGTCGGTCGCGGCGAGCAGCAGGGCGTGCGCCCACGCCCGTTCGAACGAGCCGTGGTCGCCGCCGGCGGCACGCACGACCGCGACGACGACACCGCCGCCGCGCGGCTCCTGCTCCAGGACGGACGCGAGCACGTGCACGATCTGCCGTGCCGCGGCGGCGTCTGGCCGCAGGGGCACCTCGCTGATCGGCAGCACGACGGGCAGCAGTCGCCGGTCGGCGTCGAGGAGCGCGAACCACAGCGCCGGCGGTCCCGCGCGCTCGGGCCCGACGAGCCGGAGCATCAGCTCGAGCGCGGCGTCCGCGTCGGGGACCGCGACGCCGGGCGACACCGCGTCGGCGAGGTCGTCGTCGGGGCCCGGCGCGGACCAGCCGCTGCCCGCCGGGTGCGGCCGGGGGATGCCGTGGTCGGCGGCGCGGAGGCCCGAGGCGCCGCGGCCCGCGTCGTCGGGCCGGGCGTCGGCGATGTCGGCGCTGGTGGGGTCGGGCGGGGTGGCGTCGGGCCGGGCGGGGTCGGGTCGGGTGGTGTCGGGCCGGGTCGGGTCGGACGGGGTGGGCTCGGGCGCGTCGGCGCCGGTCGGGTCGCTCATGGCGGTGGAGCGTCACGGGGGAGAGGGGCCGGCGGGACGGGGCGGCGACCGGCCCGTGGACGGGGTGCCGCAGGGGTGAGGCTGGGGTCGGCTCGGCAGGCGCGCACCGGCGCCGATGTCGGTGGTCGGCGGTAGACCGGTGCCGTCCCGCCCCGACGGAGGAGGTTCCCGTGCGCATCGTCGTCAGCACACCGACCGGGCAGGTCGGGTCGCGCGTCGTGGCGCGCCTGCACCGTGCCGGCGTCCGGCCGGTGGTGGTGGTCCGCGACCCCGCCCGCCTCGCGCCCGACGTCCGGCGCCGCAGCGAGGTCGTCACGGCCGACCTCATGGACCTCGACGCCGTCGTGCGCGCCACGCGCGGCGCCGACGCGCTGCACTGGGTCGCGCCGTCGCTCGGACCCGACCCCGTCGCCGCCTACGACCGGCTCGGACGCGTCGCCGCGGCGGCCGTGCGCGAGAACGGCGTGGCCCGCGTCGTGGTGCAGAGCAGCGTCGGTGCCGAAGCCCGACAGGGGTTCGGCGAGATCGACGGCCTCGGCGCCCTCGAGGAGCACCTCGACGGCAGCGGTGCGGCGGTCACGCACCTGCGCTGCGGCTACTTCTTCAGCAACCTGCTCCTGGACCTCGCCGCGCTGCGGGCCGGCGTCGTCGCGTCGCAGCTCGAGGTGGACCGTCGGATCCCGTGGGTCGCGCCGGACGACGTCGCGGACGTGGCGGCGCTGCGCCTGCTGTCGGTCGACTGGTCCGGTCGCACGACGCAGGGCGTGCTCGGCCCGGCGGACCTCTCCGGCGCGGACGTCGCCGCGACGCTGACGGAGCTCGTCGGCCGGCCGTTCCGGGCCGAGCAGGTCGCCGACGACGTCGTCGCGGAGCAGCTGCGCGCCGTCGGCATGCCGCCGACGCAGGTGGAGGCGGTGGTCGGCATGGCGCGCGGGTTCCGATCCGACGTCCGCCAGGAGGACGCCCGCGACGCGGTGAGCACGACACCGACGACCTTCCGGTCATGGGCCGCCGAGCACCTGGCGCCGGAGCTGCGCGGCGGGAGAGGTACCGGAGAAGACATGGGATGACTGGCGGGCTCCCGGGTACCCGCGCCGTCGGGATGTCGGCCTCGTGCCGGGGTGCGAGCATCAGGTCATGGACGAGGACGAGCGCACGCAGGTGGCGAAGGACTTCCACGAGGCGGTCACCATGACGCCGGCCGAGCTCGAGCGCTGGCTCGAGACCGACGAGTCACGGTCCGTCGGCCAGAAGGACGGCGGCGGCGAGTCGGTCGGCCACGAGTCGGGACGCCGCATCGTCGAGATCCTGCGCACGAAGAAGGCCGACCTGACGGACGACGACCACGAGCACATGCGCAAGGTCGTCGGCTACGTGCACCGGCACCTGGCGCAGCGACCCGACGGCGACGTCACCGACACGCGCTGGCGGTACTCGCTGATGAACTGGGGTCACGACCCACTGACGTGACGCGCTGAGGCCGGGTCGTCGAGGACCCGGCGCGACGGGCGCTGCATGCCCCTCTCCGGCACTCCAGCCACAACGCCGATAATGTGCATTATGTCAGAACGCGCGCGGAGGCGAGTCCGCCTGTCGCTCCGACCGCTCCCTCAGGCCGGGTCGGACCGCGGGCTGGCGGCGAGCCCGGCGACGTCGACGTGGCGCTCGTAGCGCTCCTCGGTGCGGTCCGGGTCCCGCGGCAGCACCTGCCGCTCGCCGGTGCGCACGAAGCCGGCGCGCACGTACAGGTCGACGGCGGACGCGTTGTCCTCGACGACCCACAACGACACGGTGTCGGCGCCGTCCTGCGCCGCGGCCCGCACCACCGCGTCGAGCATCGCCCACGCGACGCCCTGGCGGCGCGCTTCCGGGGCGACCCACATCTGGACGACGTGGCGGTCGTGCTCGGGTGATCCCGGCTCCTGGATCATCGACACGAGCCCGCGAGGCGTCCCGTCGTCGTCGACGGCGACCCACGTCGAGCTCGTGCGCAGCCGCATGCGCCAGTGCGACTCGAGGAACCGCTCCTCGCGCGCGAGCGACGACCCGAAGACGTCCGGCGACTCGCGCAGCGCCCGCAGGCGGATGTCACGGACGAGCGTCCAGTCGTCCTCGACCACGGCGCGGATCTGCATCGGGCCAGGATGCCCTACGTCGGTGCCGGCGCGCCTCAGCCGACCTCGCGCGCCGTCGGGCCGTCGTCGGGGCGCTGCTCCCCCAGGCCGTCGGCGCCGTCCAGGTCGGCCGCCGCACGCCGCTCACCACCGTGGCCCGCGGGGTCCGGGACGGAGCGGGCGAGGTCGGCCACCTCCTCCTCGGGACGCGGCGGGACGGTCTCGTCCTGCTCCAGGTGCGGCACGTCGTGGCTCTCCGACACGGTGTCTCCTTCCGACGCGCCCACGCTAGCCACCCCATCCTCGTCCGGCGACCGGTCCGCCCCGCGGCACCGCCCTCAGCCCGGGAGCCGCAGCGGCTCCCCCGACGCGAGCACGACGAGCTCGCTCGCCGGCACGAGCGTGCGCAGGAGGCGCACCGCGCCCGCGCGACCCCGCTCGCTCAGCAGCTCGTCGTGGATCGGCACGACCGTGCGCGGCGCCACGGCGCGGACGTAGTCGGCGGCGTCCGCGAGCCGCAGCCACGGCGCGCCGACCGGCTGCAGCAGCACGTCGACGGACGTGCCGGCCGGCGGCAGGGTGTACGAGTCGCCCGGGTGCAGCAGCACGTCGTCGACGAGGTACGCCACGTTCGCGGGCACGGGCAGGTCCGGGTGGATCACCTCGTGCCGCTCCCCCAGCACCCGGACGCGCGCGCCGGCGACCGTGAGGTCGTCGCCGTCGGCGACCGGGTGGAGCCGGTGCCGGGGCGCGCCCGCCGCCTCCAGGTCGGCGACCACGGTCCCGGGAGCCCACACGTCGACCCCGGCACGGACGCGGTCGGCCACGGCCCCCACCTCGACGTGGTCGGGGTGCTCGTGCGTGATCAGGACGGCCTCCGCACCGTCGAGCGCGGCGTCGAGGTCGCTCCAGGTGCCCGGGTCGACGACGAGCACGCGCCCGTCGCGCTCGACGCGGACGCAGGAGTGCCCGTGGCGGGTGATCGTCAGCGGCATGCGCCCATCCTGGTGCAGCGGTGGCGCCGACGCACCGGCGCGCCGCGCGGCGATTCGTGCGGCACCGGCCGCCCGACTACCGTGGCCGCGTGCTGGTCCTCGGTGTGTGCAGCCTCAAGGGTGGTGTCGGCAAGACCTCGGTGACGCTCGGGCTGGCCTCGGCCGCCCTCGAGCGCGGGGTGCGCACCCTCGTCGTCGACCTCGACCCGCAGGGGGACTCGACGATGGCGCTCGGCGCCGCCGGTGCCGCCGCGGGCGACGTGGCGTCCGTGCTGGACGCGCCGTCCGACGCCACGGTGGCGGCCGCGACCGCACCGTCGAGCTGGTCCGACCGCGGCCTCGACGTCCTCGTCGGCTCGGAGCGGTCGGTGCTGCACGACCGCGTGGACGACGACGACCTCGACCGCCTCCGCTACGCGCTGTCCTGGGTGGCGGGCTACGACCTCGTGCTCATCGACTGCCCGCCGTCGCTGGGCGGGCTGACCCGCACGGGCCTGACCGCCTGCGACCGTGCGGTCGTGGTGACGGAGCCGGGCCTGTTCGCGGTCATGGCCGTCGGCCGGGCGATGCGCACGATCGACGAGCTGCGCCGTACCGCCGCGCCCGGGCTGCAGCCGCTCGGCATCGCCGTGAACCGGGTCCGCGCGCGCTCGGTGGAGCAGGCGTACCGGTTGCAGGAGCTGCAGACGCTCTACGGTCCCCTGGTCCTCTCCCCCAGCGTCCCCGAGCGGGCGGCGCTGCAGCAGGCGCAGGGCGCGGCGCAGCCCGTGCACGCGTGGCCGGGTGCGGCCGCCGCGGAGCTCGCGGACGTCTTCGACCAGCTGCTCGAGCGGGCTCTGCGGGCGCCGCGCCGCTGACGGCCCTCTCCCCCGGTCGCCGAGGCGCGTCGCCGTCACGTCGGCCGGGTCGTCGCCCCGGCACGCGCACGCCGCCGGGCGGGCCCGAGCACGACGACGCCCGGCCGGTGCTCCGGCCGGGCGTCGGGTGGGTCGCTGGTGCGGCGTCAGCCGGCGGTGCGCGCCTGGCGGCGCAGGGCGAGCTCGTCGTGCGGGTTCGCCACCGGCGCGGCGCCCTCGTCCTCGGCGCGCTCGGTCGGCAGCTCGGCGAGCGTGCCCTCGACCTCGCGCCACACGCGGCCGACGGCGATGCCGAACACGCCCTGCCCGCCCTGCACCAGGTCGATGACCTCGTCGGCGGACGTGCACTCGTAGACGCTGGCACCGTCGGACATCAGCGTGATCTGCGCGAGGTCGTCGACGCCGCGCTCGCGCAGGTGCCCGACGGCCGCACGGATCTGCTGCAGCGACACGCCCGTGTCCAGGAGCCGCTTGACCACCTTGAGCACCAGGATGTCCCGGAAGCTGTACAGCCGCTGGGTGCCCGAGCCCGTGGCGGGGCGGATCGACGGCTCCACCAGGCCGGTGCGGGCCCAGTAGTCGAGCTGACGGTAGGTGATGCCGGCGGCGCGGCACGCGGTCGGCCCGCGGTACCCCGTCGCGACGTCGAGGTCGGGGAGGTCGTCGTCGAACAGCAGGCCCTGCGCACGCTGCGGGACGGGTCCGGAGTTCTCGGCAGTCTCGTTGCTCACCACGGGCCTCCCTCGGCGTCCGCGGTGCGGGCGCGCTCTTCTCGATCTGCCTGCAACGCTAGGCCTGCGTCGACAGGACTGCAACGAGCCGACCCGGCGTGTCGCGCGCGCATGTCTCACCTTCAGGTGGAGGTCGAGGGTGTGGACGCCCCGGTCCTCACACGTCGAGCCCACCCGGTTCGGCGCCCGGCTCCTGCCCGGTCTCGAAGTCCTCCGCCGACACCTGGTCGAGGAACTCGCGGAACTGCGCGAGATCCTCCTCGCGCGTCGCCGGCCGCACCTCCACGCCGGCCACGGCCACCACCTCGGCGGAGCACAGCACCGGGCAGTCGAAGCGCAGCGCGACCGCGATCGCGTCCGACGCCCGCGAGTCGACCCGCTGCCCGCCGCGCAGCACGAGCGCCGCGTGGAACACGCCGTCCTCGAGCCGCGTGATCTCGACGTGCACGACCGGGGCGCCCGCCGCGACGAGCGCGTCCCGCAGCAGGTCGTGCGTCATGGGTCGCGGCGGCACGACGCCGGCCTGCGCGGACGCGATGGCCGATGCCTCCGTCGGGCCGATGAGGATCGGCACGAGCAGCGCGGAGTCCGGGTCCAGCAGGAGCACGACGATCTCGTCGTCGGCCAGGTGCGTGCGCACGCCGACGACCTCCACGGGCACCAGCTCGGGATCCTCGGACACGCCACCACGCTACGACGCGCTCGCGGCGGCGTCTGCCCGAGACCGGCACCGCGTGTCCTGCGCGCAGCGGCTCGGCACGTGTGCCGTCAGGGAGTGAGGTCGGCGACCGCGGAGCGCAGCAGCGCCGTCTGCATCTGGGCGCACAGCTCGCCCACCTCGGCGGCCAGCGTCGAGGCGCGCGCCCGGGCGGACACGCTGCGCTGCCCGCGCCACGGTGCGACCACCTGGTCGACGAGGTCGGCCTGGCGGTCGGCGGCGGCGCGGAACGTGCGCAGGTGCCGCGGGTCGATGCCGTGCTCGGCCAGCGCCGCGGCAGCCACCACCACCTCGCGGGCCCACGCGTCGAAGACGCCGCGGTGGTCCGGGCGCAGCACGCCCTGCGCGACGAGGTCGTCCACGAGCTCCGGCGGCACGCGGGCCTCCTGCGCGAGGCGCTCCGCGGTGAGCCGGTCCGGCGTCCGCGCCACGCCGTCGCTCGTCGCGAGACGGGCACGCGGCGGCGCCTCGTCCTCCTCCTCGCCGGCGTCGAGGGCGGCCAGCCGCTCCCCGATGACCTTGAGCGGCATGTAGCGGTCGCGCTGCTGGCGCAGCACGAACCGCAGCCGCTCGACGTCCGCCGGCGAGTACTGCCGGTACCCGGACGGCGTGCGCACCGGCGCGACCAGGCCCTGCTCCTCGAGGAAGCGCAGCTTGGACGTCGTCACGGCGGGGAACTCGAGCCGCAGCGCCGCGAGGACGTCCGAGATGCGCATGCTCGCGCGCCGCGACAGCCCTCGGGGCCACGGTTCGGTGACCGCCTCCGCCGGCTGCCCGCCGCGCGGCTCCGTCCGAGGCGCAGCCGTCCGCGGCGCCGCCGCCCGCGCGACCGCGCCGTCAGGAGGCGTCACGGTGGGGGCTGGGGTGGAACGTCATGCGGTACTTGCCGATCTGCACCTCGTCGCCCGCGCGCAGGACGACCTGGTCGATGCGCGTGCGGTTCACGTACGTGCCGTTCAGCGAGCCGATGTCCCGGACGACGAACTGGTTGCCGTCGCGGACGAAGTCCGCGTGCTTGCGCGACACCGTGACGTCGTCGAGGAAGATGTCGGCGCTCGTGCTGCGGCCGGCCGTCGTGCGCTCCGCGTCGAGCAGGAACCGCGCCCCGGAGCTCGGCCCCCGCTGCATGATGAGCAGCGCCGAGGTGGGCGGGAGGGCCTGCACCGCGGCCGACTCGTCGGCCGTCAGCCCCACGCGTGCGGGGGCCTCCTGCTCGACGGGTTCCAGCGAGCCGAAGCTGACGGTCGTGTCGGGTCCGTCGCCGCGGTACGTCGGCAGCCCTCCGGCCGGAGCCGGTCGATCGTCGCTCATGTGCACCTCCCGTGTCGGTCGCGGGCGCGTCGACGCTCCCGCCTCGACCCAGCCGTCGCGGGTCTCACCCTATGTGGTGTCGGCACGTCCGTGCAGCACAGTGAGCACCTGGGCGAGTGACGTGCGGTCAGCCGCCGTCCGGCACCGGGGTCGCGTGCACCGGCTCCGGCAGCTCGCGCAGCGCGGTCACGTCGACGCGCTCGAGCGTCTCGACGGTGCCGCGCCCGCCGTCCGTGCGGACCTTCGCGACGGCCCCGCCGGGGATCTCGAGGGCCGTGGCGATCGTGTCGGGCTCGCCGATGACGAGCCAGCGGTACGGCGGCGACAGCGTCACGCCGTCCAGCACGATCTCGCCGGGCGCACCGGTGAACGCGCTGCTGGCCGTCACGCGCCGGTCGTTCACCTGGATGGCCTCCGCACCGGCGTTCCGCAGCTCCTCGAGCACGTGCAGCATCGTCGCGGCGCGGATGCTCGGCGAGGTCTCGGTGAGCGTCACCCGGACGCCCGGACCGGTCGCCGGCAGCCGGCCGGTGAGGATGCCCTGCGTGGCCGCGTTGCGGCGTGCGGCGTCGAGCGCCGCCTGCTGACGGTCGGAGCCGGACAGGAGCTCGTCGTGCTCGCGCTGCAGGTCCGCGGCCTCCTGCGCGAGCTCGTCCGCGCGCGTCGTCGTCTCGTCCAGCAGCCGTACGAGGTCGTCCTGCCGGAGCGAGCCGAGCTGCGTGTCCGTGGTCTGGCGGACCTGGACGACCAGCGCGAAGCCGAGCAGCGCGCACAGCGCCGCCGTGAGCAGCTGCCCGGCCGTGGTCCGCGGTCGCATGGCGTGCGCGAGCCGCGCCCACGCCGACCGCTCCCCCGGGGGGCGCTCGTGCCGCACGGGCTCCGGCGGTGCGGCCACCGGGACCACGCCCGTGCCGTCGGCGGCGACGTCCTCGTCCCGCCGGGCGCCGACCGCCGCGTCGTCCGGCAGGTCCGGCGCCCGGTCCGCGAGCGGGACGACCGTCGACGTACTCGGCGGCTCCTCCCGGGCCTCGACGCCGCCGCGCTCGTGCGCCACCTCCGCCGCGTCGGACCGGTGCGCGGCGTCCGCGGCCACGGCAACCGGGCCTGGCCCGTCGGGCGCGGGTCCGTCGGGCGTGGCTCCGTCGGGTGTGGCTCCGTCGGGCGTGGCTCCGTCGGGCGTGGCTCCGTCGACGGCGAGGTCGTCGACCGCCGGGTCGTCGAGTGCCGGGTCGTCGAGCGCGAGGCCCTCGACCTGCCGGTCGTCGACCACGAGGTCCTCGCCGCGCACACGCTCGTCGCCGGCGGCCACGTCCCACCCGAGGTCGCCGAGGCCCAGGGGGTCACGGGGGTCGATGGCGGGCGCGTCGTCCGTCGCGGCGGTGCGGGCGTCGCGGTCGTCCGCCCGGGCCAGGGGCACGGCGTCGTCGGCGCCGAGGTCGCCGGCCGCGTCGGGCCCCTCGGCCGCGACGACGTCGTCGGTGGGCACGACCCGGTCGCCCGGGGGCCGGTCCGCGGGCGTCGCGTCCGACGCGTCGCCGGTCACGCCGGGGGCATCCCCGGCGTCCCTCCCGGGCGCCGCGTCCTGCCGGTCGTCCGCGGTCGTCATGCCTTGAACAGGTGGCGTCGGATCGACGCGGCGTTGGAGAAGATGCGGATGCCGAGCACGACGATGACGGCCGTCGTCATCTGCGAGCCGACCCCGAGCTGGTCGCCGAGGAACACGATGAGCGCGGCCACCACGACGTTCGAGAGGAACGACGTGAGGAAGACGCGCTCGTCGAAGATGCCGTCGAGGAAGGCGCGCAGGCCGCCGAACAGCGCGTCGAGCGCCGCCACGACCGCGATGGGCAGGTACGGCTGGAGGTTCGCCGGCACCGTCGGCTCGATGAGCAGGCCGGCGACGACGCCGAGCACGAGCCCGATCACCGCGATCACGAGCGCTCCCCTCCGTCAGGACGCCCCGACACTGCCACATCCTCCGTCACCGGCCCAAGGGACTCCGCAGCAGTCCCCCGGCCGGCCGCGGTGCCCCGACGACCCGGCGCCGGGGCCGACCCGGACGCCGTCGTGGCGTCCGGGTCGCCGAGGACCCGGGCGGACCGGAGCGTCGGGGACCCGGCGGCGGGCAGCTCCAGACGCTCCTGCACGGTGACCTGGACCCCGATCCGGAACTGCTGGCGCAGGCTCGCGAGCCGCTGCCCGGCGGTCCCCCGCGCGAGGCCGGTCTGCAGCCCGGAGGGGTCCCCGACGGCCTCGACCGTGTACGGGCTGCCGAGCGGCCGCATGTCGACCAGCACCGCGGCGCCCGCACCGCGGATCGCCGTCGTGGACGTGAGGCGGGCACCGTTGATCGCGACCGCCTCCGCACCTGCCGCCCACAGGCCGTTCGCGAGCAGCTGCAGGTCGCCGTCCTGGACGCGGTTGTCGGGGTTCTCCTCCTCGCCCGGGCCCGGCACCCAGTCGGTGAGGACGATCCGCAGGCCGGGCCCCGAGACGGGCACCCGCCCGCCGGGCACCGCGTCCTGCTGGAGCTGGGCGAGCAGCGCGGGGTCCTCGCTCGACGCCGCCGCGGTCTGCAGCGCGGCGATCTCGGCCGACAGGCGCGCGTTCTCGTCGCGCAGCGCCTCGGCGCGGTCGGTCCGCTCGCGGATCTCCGCCTCGAGGAGGGCCCGGGCCTCGAGCACCGCGGGCGGCGGGCGGCGCAGCGCGGAGGCCGCCGAGCTCGCGAACGCGCCGAGCGCGACGGCCAGCACGAGCAGCGCCGCGCCGCCGCGCCGGGTGCGGCGCGGGGCGGTGCCGGCACGCCGGCGGTCCGCGACCTCCTGGTAGCCGGGGTCCAGCGGGCGCCGGTAGGTCTCGTTGATGAGCGTCATCGACGCGTCCGCCGGCCGGTGCGGCCCGGGCTGCGCGTGGCGACGGTTCACGACGCGGTCGCCCGGTCGCGCCGCCGGTCGGCGCGCAGGACCGTGCCGGCCTGGGCCAGGTAGAGCACGCCGGCGAACCAGTAGAGGGCGACGCCCCACAGCGCGCACGCCCAGCCGAGCACGCCGGCGGCCTGCCCCAGCGCCGACGGCCACTGCGACAGGAACAGCAGCGGGAAGGCGTACAGGAGGACGAGCGTGCCGGCCTTGCCGGCGAGGTGCACCCGCAGCGGCGGGTACCCGGCGCGGGCCAGCACGAGCAGCATCACCGCCAGCACGACGTCCCGTGCGACCAGCACCACGACGAGCCACACCGGCACCGTGCCGCGCCACGCGAGCCCGAGCAGCGTGACGAGGATGAACAGGCGGTCGGCCGCCGGGTCCAGCATCTGACCGAGCCGGGTGACCTGGTGCATGCGCCGCGCGACGACGCCGTCGAGCCAGTCGCTCGCGCCGGAGACGGCGAGCACGACGAGCGCCCACGCGTCCTCGCCGTTCGCGACGAGCACCGCGAACACGGGCACGAGCAGCAGCCGTGCGAGGCTGATGACGTTGGGGACGGTGAGCACGCGCGTGCTGACCGCCTGCTCGTCCGTCACGCCCTCCCCCGTCCTCGTCCTGCCGGTGATCCTATGCGTACGCGCCCCGCGGCCCGGCCGCGACGTCCCGGCAGGGCACGACACCGACACCGACACGCCACGACGTCGCGGCGTCGCGCAGCGCCGCGTCACCGAGCCGCGTCACCCGGCCGGCGTCACCCACCCGGCGTCGTACGGCGCGGCCCGCGGGAGGGTGGCAGGCTCGAGGGATGAGCCGCGCCGTGGACCCGCAGGTCGTGGACCGGCTGCTGCGCACGCCGGCCACGTGGGCCGTGGTCGGCCTGTCGACCAACACGGCGCGGGCCGCGTACGGCGTCGCGGCGTACCTGCAGCGGCTCGGCCACACGGTCGTGCCGGTGCACCCGAGCGCGCCGACGGTGCACGGCGTCCCGGGTGTGCGCCGCCTCGCGGACCTCGCCGAGCCGCCCGACGTCGTGGACGTGTTCGTCAACAGCCGCATCGCCGGGGGCGTCGTCGACGAGGCGGTCGCGGCCGGTGCGCGGGCGGTGTGGCTGCAGCTGGGCGTGGTGGACGAGGCGGCGGCCGTCCGCGCGCGTGCCGCCGGGCTGACGGTCGTCATGGACCGCTGCCCCGCGATCGAGGGGCGCGCCCGGGGCCTCGGCTGACCCGTGTGCGAGAGGTCACCGCGGCCCGCCGGTCCGCTCGGGCCCCGTCGCGGGTAGGCTGTCCAGGACAACAGGAGTCGTGTCGCGTCCCCGCGCGGGACGGCGAGCCCCCGGGCCGCCGTGTCCTGCCGATGCGTGTCGGACCGCCCGAGCGGCGGTCCAGTGTGGGTTTCACGGGGTGAGCGACGTCGAAGGACGCCTTCGGGCGGCCCCGTCTCCCCCCTCCGACCGAACGGTCTCCCTTTGAGCACCATGCTGTCCGCACCCCTGCCCTCCTCCGACGCGACGGCCGCCGACGCCGTCACGTCCTTCGCCGACCTCGGCCTGTCCGACGAGCTGCTCACGGCCGTCACGGGCCTCGGCTTCACGGCGCCGACCCCCGTCCAGGCGCAGACGATCCCCGCCCTCCTCGACGGCCGCGACGTCGTCGGCGTCGCGCAGACCGGCACCGGCAAGACGGCGGCGTTCGGCCTGCCGCTGCTGCAGAACGTCGACCCGTCGCTGCGTGCCGTGCAGGCCGTCGTCCTGACGCCGACGCGCGAGCTCGCGATGCAGGTCGCCGACGCCATCACGTCGTTCGCCGAGCACCGCGAGGGCCTGCAGGTCGTCGCCGTGTACGGCGGCTCCCCCTACCTGCCGCAGCAGCGCGCCCTCGCGCGCGGCGCCCAGGTGGTCGTCGGCACGCCCGGCCGCGTGATCGACCACCTCGACCGCGGCACCCTGAAGCTGCAGGACGTCCGGTTCCTCGTGCTCGACGAGGCGGACGAGATGCTCCGGATGGGCTTCGCCGAGGACGTCGACCGCGTGCTCTCGCAGACGCCCGCGCCGCGGCAGGTCGCCCTGTTCTCCGCGACGATGCCCGCGCAGATCCGGCGCGTCGCCGAGAAGCACCTCGTCAAGCCGGTCGAGGTCGCCGTCGCACGGCAGTCCTCGACGGTCGCGGCCGTGTCGCAGTCGTACGCGGTCGTCCCGCACCGCCACAAGGCCGGTGCGCTGGCGCGGGTGCTCGCCGTGAGCGACGCCGACGCCGCGATCGTCTTCGTCCGGACCCGCGAGGCGGCCGAGGAGGTCGGCAACCTGCTGATCCAGCGGCAGATCGCGGCCGCCCACATCTCCGGTGACGTCGCGCAGGCCGACCGCGAGCGGATCGTCGAGCGGCTGCGGTCCGGCGCGCTCGACGTGCTCGTCGCGACCGACGTGGCGGCGCGCGGGCTCGACGTCGAGCGCATCGGCCTCGTGGTCAACATGGACGTGCCGCGCGAGGCCGAGACCTACGTGCACCGCATCGGCCGTACCGGCCGCGCCGGCCGCACGGGCGCCGCACTGACGTTCGTGACGCCGCAGGAGCGCGGCAAGCTGCGCCAGATCGAGCGCACGACGCGCACCCCGCTGGTCGAGACGACGATCCCCAGCCCGGCGGAGGTGTCGGCGCACCGTGTCGCGCAGCTGCTGGGCCGGACGCCGGAGCGCCTGGACGCCGGCCGTCTCGAGCTCTACCGGGACGCCGTGCGCACGCACCTCGCGGAGCACCCCGAGGTCGACGTCGCGGACCTGCTCGCCGCCGTAGCGGCCCTGGCGGTCGGCGACGAGGGCCCGGCGCCGCGCGGCTCCGAGGTCGAGGACCTCGACGACGCCGTGCGCCGGGCTCGCGAGACGCCTGACGACGGCCGCTCCGGCGGCGCCGGCCACGCCCCGGCGGGTCGTCGGCGTGCGACCACCGGCGGACCGAGCGGGCGGCCGCGCTACCGCGTCGCCGTCGGCCACCGGGACGGCGTCCAGGCGGGTCAGCTCGTCGGAGCGCTCACCGGCGAGGGCGGCCTGCAGGGCGCCGAGGTCGGCCGGATCGACATCTTCCACACGTTCGCCCTCGTCGACATCCCCGCGGGCCTGACGCCCGAGGCCGTCGACAAGCTCGGCCGCGCGCGCGTCGCGGGCCGCCCGCTGCGCATCCGCGTGGACACGGGCCCGCGCAACCACCCGAGCCGCGGCGAGAAGGTGCACCGCACCCACGCCTGAGCCTGACGCACGGCCCGGCCACCGAACGGTGGCCGGGCCGTGCTGCGTCCGGGCCACCCGCGGCGGTCACCCGTGCCGCCAGGGCCGGCGCCCGGTACCGCCCGACGGCGAGGGCCGCGTCAGCGCAGGACGGTCCCCCGCAGCGGGTCCGGCCGGGTCTGCTCGCGCAGCAGCACGATGTCCGCCTCGCGCAGCACGTCGGCGACGTCGCGCATGCCGCGCACGCTGCCGAGCACGCCGATCGCGATGCGCGGACCGATGTCGCGGCGCAGGCGCTCCAGCAGCTCCGAGAGCCGGTCGGGCATGCCGCCCGCGCCGACGTCGTCGACGAGCACCGCGAAGTCGTCCTCGCCGATGCGCGCGGTCGTGTCGCCCTCGCGCAGCGGGCGCCGCAGCTGGCGCACGACCTCCCGGTGCACGTCGGGCGCGACGTCGGAGGGCTCCCGACCGGTCGTCGGCGCCTGCTCGACGACGCGCACCAGCGCGAGCGCGCAGTCGTACGCCGGCGACCGGCGGGTGCGCAGCAGGGCCGCGCCGAGCCGGTCCAGGAAGAGCAGGCGGTTCACCAGACCCGTCTCGGGGTCGTGCAGCGCGTCCCGCTGGAGCGCGATCTCCGCCTCCTTGCGCTCGGTCACGTCGACGAGCGTGCCGACGAGCCGCGCCGGGCACCCCGCGTCGTCCAGCACGGTGACCGCGCGGCACATCATCCAGCGGTAGTCGCCGGACGACGTGCGGACGCGGTGCTCGAGCTCGAGCGGCGTGCCGCAGCCCGCGAGCTGGGCGGCGACGGCGGCGGACAGCTCGTCGCGGTCGGCCGGGTGCACGCGCTCGAGCCACTCGGCGGGCTGGTCGCCGATCACCTCGTCGCCGTACCCGAGCGTCTGCTTCCAGCGCGGCGAGTAGTAGACGGTGCCGGCGGACACGTCCCAGTCCCACGTGCCGTCGTGCGCGGCCATCGACGCCAGCGCGTACCGCTCCTCGCTCTCGCGCACGGTGTCGGCGAGCGCGCGCTCGCGCGCGGCCGCCTGCTCCAGCGCCTTGCGCTGCTCCCGCAGGGACGCGAGCAGACGCTCCTGGTCGAGGGCGACGGCCAGCAGCGCGGCCCAGTGGTTGAAGCGGTCGCGCGGCTGGGTGGACCGGGTCTCGACGACGCCGTCGATCGCGAGCAGGCCCCAGTCGCTGCCGCCGAACGTCACGGGCACGACGAACGTCAGCTCGTTCGAGCCCACGGTGCCCGCCCGCGTCAGCGCCGCGGGCGGGAACTGGCTGGCCGTCGTGCGGACGCCCACGAGGCGGGACAGCGTCCCGGTGGTGTCGTGCACGCCGACGATCTCCATCTCGCGGTCGCCCGGGCCGCGGTCCGACCCCACCCAGAGCCCGAGGCACGCGTGCCCCCGCACGCCGCGCGGCAGCCAGCCGAGCGCGCGCGGGCTGGCCCCGTCGCCGCGGAGCAGGTCCATGTCGACCTCGTACTGGTCGACGATCGTGCGCTCGAGCTGGCCGCTGCGCGCGAGCATGGCCCGGGTGCAGCCCTTCGTCACCGCGAGCAGCACGTCGGTCACCGCACGCCGGACGGCCGGGGCGTTCTGCCGGCGTGCCTCGGAGAGCGCTTCCACCTGGCGGCACTCCACCGCACGGAGCACCGTGACGGACTGCTCGAGCGCCTCGGGGTGCGGCTGGAGCGCGGCGGTGAGGTCCGCGAGACGGCCCAGGGCCGCGGCCGCCGGTGCGACGCCGCGCTCGGCGGCGGCCTCCACGGGGTCGACCACCGCACGCCACCACGCCTCGCGCGCGTCCGGGCCGGGCC
>NZ_JBFTEP010000048.1:0-26481 GCF_047229365.1 Cellulomonas pasadenensis
GTCGACGACGGGTCAGGCGCAGCCGCGCGGCGAGGGCGGACGTCGTCCGCAGGCCGCCGGTGCGCGTGGCGCGGCGCCCGCGTCGTCCGGCACGGGCGGTGCGGTGCGGATGTCCATGGGCAGCCGCGCCGGCGCCCGTCGCCCGCGCTGACGCAGGCTCACGTCGGCCCCCTGGCGACCACAGGCGGCTGACCGACGGCGCCGACCCCACGGGGGCGGCGCCGTCGACGTACGCCGCGAGAGGCGTACCATCGACGACCGGCGCCGCACCACGCGGCCGCCGGACAGGGCCCGGGACGACCGGGCAGCGGACGGGGACCGGCAGGACCGGCCCCGACCCGACGGACCGGTCGACGACCGGCGGGACGAGGGAGCGAGACGTGCGGGACGAGACCGCGGGGCGCGAGGTGGCCGTGCAGGCCTGCTCGGCGTCCGCGCGCGATCGCGTCGCGCACCTCTGACACCCGGACCCACCGCCTCGCGCGGGTGACGTGCCGGCGGCCCCGCCGCCCCGTCCCCGCGCCGGCGACGGCAGGACGCGCACGGCACCGCCGTGCCGGCGTCCGTGCGCCCGGGGCGTCGGAGGGCGGACGCGCCAGCCCGCCCCCGCCGCCGACCCGCGCGCCGAGCACGCTCGCGCGTCCCGGCCCGGCCGTGCGCTCCGCGCACCCGCGCCCGGCGGCTCCCACCAGCCACGGAAGCCGAGCCCGACATGCACCCCCTGACCGAGAAGCAGATCCGCGACTCCTTCGTCAACGCCAGCCGCCGCGAGGCGACGCAGGCGACCCTGCCCGACCTCGACGCCCTCGACTGGGACCGCCTCGACTACCTCGGCTGGCGCGACCGCAAGGCGCCCCTGGCCGCCTACGTCGTGCTGGAGGTCGACGGCGAGCCGACCGGCGTGCTGCTGCGCTCCGGCGACCGCACCCGCCACCGGCGCCGTGCCGTGTGCGCGTGGTGCGAGGACGTGGTCGTCACCGACGACGTCACGCTCTACGTCGCGCGCCGCGGCGGGGCGTCCGGCCGGCGCGGCAACACCATCGGCACGCTCATCTGCACCGACTTCCTGTGCTC
Source organism: Cellulomonas pasadenensis (assembly GCF_047229365.1). NCBI lineage: Bacteria > Bacillati > Actinomycetota > Actinomycetes > Micrococcales > Cellulomonadaceae > Cellulomonas > Cellulomonas pasadenensis. The sequence continues at coordinate 1,075 of NZ_JBFTEP010000048.1, forward strand.
CGCGAACGTGCGGCGCCCGCCGACGCGCACCGAGGCCGGGTCCGACGTCGAGGCGGTCCGTGCGGAGATGGTCGCGCGCCGGATCGCCGGTCTGCGCGAGCGCTCGGCGCGCTTCGTCGGCGAGGTCCTGAGCACCCGCTGACGCACCCGCGACGCTGCGGAGCGCCGGGGGCCGACCACGGTGTGCAGCGTTCGTCGCGTCCTGCGTGACGAACGCTGCACACCGCCAGGGCCGGGCGCCGTCAGGCGCCCAGGACCTCGCGCAGGCGCGCCGCGAACTCCTCCGGCTTGCCCGGCATGCCGAACTCGTCACCGAGGAACCCGCCGTGCCCACCGGGGAACACCTCGACGGTCGTGCCGAGGAGGTCGGCGAGCGACTGCGTCGCGCGGCCGGTGATGATCGCCAGGCTCTCCTCGCCGGCGGCGAGGACGATGCGCGTCTGTGACGCACGCAGCGCGTCGACGTCCGGCTCGTAGCCCGAGACGGCCTTCGAGGCGTCGGACAGCAGCGGGTCGTCGCGGGTGCCGTCGTCCTCCGTCGGCATCCCGAACTGGGCCGGGTCGGGCAGCTCGGCGAGGAAGTCCTCGGGGAACTCGCCCTCCCACGACGTCATGACGATGAAGGCCGCCATGCCGGCGCCCCAGCCGCGCTCGGCGTACGCGGCGCTGACCCGCGCGTCCGCGGCGAGGGCCCGCTCGGCGTCGGGAAGGAGGTGGACGAGGGGCGGCTCGTGCGCGACGAGCGTCGCGACGTCGTCGGGGTACGCGGTCACCCAGGCCAGCCCGGTGACCGCCCCGCCGCTGGAGCCGAACAGCTCCACGGGTCCGGTCCCGAGCTCGGTGACGAGTGCGTGCAGGTCCTCCGCCTGCTGCCGCGGGTCCTGGCGGTCCGTGCCGTCCGTGCGTGTGCTGCGGCCGAGGCCGCGCGGGTCGTACGTGACGACCGTGCGGTCGGTCAGGTAGGTCGCGAGCGTGCCGAACCCGGACGCGTCCATCGGCTGGCCGATCAGGACGAGCGGCGGCCGGCCGTCGGCCGTCGGCAACGGGCCGCGCACGTCGTACGCGATCGTCGCGCCAGGGACGTCGAGGGTGCGGTACGTCGTCGTGTCGGTCATGGTGCTTCTCCCTCTCCGGGCTCCCGCGGTCGCGGTGCGTCCACTGGCGTCCGACCGGTGGGCGCCGGCGAACTCATCGGGGGCGCGCGGGTCAGCCCGCGGGACGTCCCGACCGGCCGACGCCCACGACGCCCGTCTCGTACGCCAGGACGACGGCCTGGACGCGGTCGCGGACGCGGAGCTTGGCGAGGATGTTCCCGACGTGCGTCTTCACGGTCGCCTCGGACAGGAACAGCGTCGTCGCGATCTCCCCGTTCGACAGGCCCTCGGCGACGTGCTGGAGCACCTCGAGCTCGCGCGGCGTCAGCTCTCGGAGCCGCGGGTGCACCCCGTCGTCGTCGGCGCCGTCCTGCACCGCCGGGAGCTGGCCGGAGAACATCTCGAGCATCCGCCGCGTGACGCGCGGCGACACGACGGCGTCGCCGGACGCGACCGACCGGATCGCCGCGACGAGCTCCGCGGGCCGGGCGTCCTTGAGCAGGAACCCGCTGGCGCCCACGCGCAGGGCGGCGAACGCGTACTCGTCGAGGTCGAAGGTCGTGAGGATCAGGACGCGCGTGCCGGGGTGCGACGCGACGAGGCGCTCGGTGGCGTCGATGCCGTTCATGCCCGGCATGCGCACGTCCATGAGCACGACGTCCGGCCGCAGCGCCGCGACCTGCTCGATCGCCGCGCGGCCGTCGCCCGCCTCGCCGACGACCTCCAGGTCGTCCTCCGCGTCGAGCACGAGGCGGAACCCCATGCGCAGCAGCGCCTGGTCGTCGACGAGCAGCACCCGGGTCATGCGTCCTCCATGGTGGCGGTGGTGGTGGTCGGGCGGGGGGCGGGGGGATCGACGGCCGCGGCGGCCGGCGGCGCGTCGGCCGGCCGCGCGCCGACCGGGTCCGCAGCGGGCAGGTCGGTGGGGAAGGGCAGCCGCACGTGCACGCGCCAGCCGCCCTCGGGCCGCGGGCCGGCGTCGACCGTGCCGCCGTAGACGGCGGCACGCTCGCGCATGCCGATGAGGCCGCGGCCCGAGCCGCCCGCGTCGGGCACGGGGCCGCGCGGGCCGTCGTCGAGCACCGCGACCTCGACCGCGTCGGCCGTGCGCGTGAGGCACAGCTGCACGCGCGGCGTGCCGGGCGCGTGCCGGAGCGCGTTGGTCAGCGCCTCGGCCACCACGCGGTGCACGGCGATCTGCAGGGTCGCCTCGGCCGGCAGCGCGGTGTCGAGCCCGCGGGCGTCGACGGGCAGGCCCGCCGTACGGAACCGGTCGACCAGCGCGGCGAGGTCGTGGCTGCCGGGCTGCGGCGCCAGCGGCGCGCCGTCGTCGTCGAGCACGCCGAGCACGCGGCGCATCTCCGCGAGCGCCGAGCGGCCCGTGGCCGACAGCTCGTCGAGCGCCGTGCGGGACAGGTCCGGGCTCCGGCGCAGGGCCGCCGACGCGCCGTCGGACAGCGCGATCATGACCGAGATGCTGTGCGCGACGACGTCGTGCATCTCGCGGGCGATGCGCGTGCGCTCCTCGGACCGGGCGATGCGGGCCTGCTGGTCGCGCTCGCGGGCGAGGGCGTTGGTGCGGGCGACGAGCTCGGCGACGTGCAGGCGGCGGTTGCGCACGCTCGTGCCGATCGACGTGGCGATGAGCATCATCGCGAGCTGCGACGACGAGCCGACGACGCGGGACGTGACGGGGCTCATCGTGTCCGGGGTCGGGACGGGCGTCCCGTCGGGCAGGAGCTCCGGTGCCGCCGTCGGACCGGACCCGTCCGACGGGGCCGGGACCGCCCGCTCGGCGGTCGCGGCGCCCGCGGTGGCGTCCACCGTCGCCGTCGCCAGGTCGGGCGCCTGCCACAGCCACATCGCCCCCGCCAGCACGAGGAACGTGGCGCCGAAGGTCAGCCACGTGACGCGCGGCGCGCGGTTGGCGGCGACGGCGTAGACGGCGAACGTGAGGGCGAGGTCCAGGGTGCCGACCTGGCCGGACACGGCGAGCGACAGCCCCCCGAGGACGGCGATGACCCCGGCGACGAGCACCGGCCGGTGCCGGCGCCACGCCAGCGCGGCGCCGCCGAGCACCACGCCCAGCACGGTCACGGTGACGACGCGCTCCACCTGGCTCTCGGTCATGCCGGCGGCGGCCGTCCCGAGGTCCGCCGACAGCACGCCGAGCACGAGCGCGGGCAGGGCGTAGACGACGACGACCACGGCGTCCATGGCGCCGGGGTGCACGACGAAGAACCGCCGCACCGGCCCGAGCCGCCGCGCCTGGATCTCCGTGAGCACGGCCGGGTGCGACCCGGACGGCGTGACGGCCGGTGCCGCGGGCAGCGGGGCGGGTGGGGGAGCGGTCGTCACGCCGCCACCCTGCCACCGTCCGGGGCGGCCGCGGCACCGTCGACGGGTGGAGCCGCAGGCCCGGGGCTCAGCATCGAGGAGGAGGGCGATGGACGAGGGGGAGCGCGCGCCGGCCGCCACGGCGGTAGCGTCCCCGCGTGCCCGTGGTGTGGACGACCGCCTTCCTCGACCTGCCGGCCGCCGTGCACGAGGCCGGGACGGCGTTCTGGTGCGCGGCGACGCGCAGCACGCGCTCCCCTGCGCGCGGGTCGGCGGGTGAGTTCGCGACGCTGCTCCCGCCCGACGGCGACGCGTACCTGCGGGTGCAGCGCACCGGCGACGTGCCGCGGGTCCACGTCGACGTGCACGTGGCCGACGTCGCCGCGCACGCGGCGCTCGCGCGCGACCTCGGCGCCACCGAGCTGCACCGCGAGGACCACGTGGTGCTCGCGTCGCCCGGCGGGTTCGTCCTCTGCCTCGTCCCCGACGGCGGCGAACGACGTCGGCCGGAGCCCGTGGCCGGCCCCGGGGGCGGCGCGCAGCGGGTCGACCAGCTGTGCCTCGACGTCCCGGCGGCGCTGCTCGACGCCGAGCGCGCGTTCTGGCCGGCGCTGACCGGGTGGCCGGCGCGCACCGGCGCGCGGCCGGAGTTCACGGTCCTCGAGCGTCCGGCGGGGATCCCGCTGCGGCTCATGCTCCAGCGGCTCGGGGACGACGACCCGCGCACGACCGTGGGCGCCCACCTCGACCTGGCGTGCGGCCCGACGCGTGCCGCGGTCGCCGCGGAGCACCTCGCCCTCGGCGCCGCGCACGTCGCCGAGGGGCACGGCTGGACGGTGCTCCGCGACCCGGCCGGCCAGGTGTACTGCCTGACGGGCCGCGACCCCGTCACGGGTCTCGTGCCGCGCTGACCACGTCGGCCGTGCCGCCCGCCGTGCGCGGGAATGAAGTCCCGTGGGAGGGTGTTGGAACCCACGGCCGGGACGATGCGGCTGTGACGACGGGACCGCGACGACGAGATCGCGACGACGACACCGGGGAGGACGCCGCACGTGAGCACGTGGCACCTGACCGAGCGCCGCGCCGTCGACCTCCGCCGGGTCGCCAGCGCGCTCTGTCGCACCTCCCCGTGCCCCTGCGCGCACTGACGCCCTCCGCTCGCTGAGCCCCGGCGCCGCCCGCACCGCGGCACGTCCCGCGCCGCGCCGACCGGCCCCGCCGGCGTCCGCAGGCCCCCGGCCCCGCGCCGGACCGCCGTGCCCCTCGGGGGGCCGGCCCCCGCACCCCCCCGCGTGACGAGACCCGCACGCACGCCGACCGGCGCCCCCGCGCGCCTGCTCGAAAGGCACCGACCCGTGTCCACCAGCTCCACCACCGCCACGCCCGCGCCGTCCCGGCGCCGGCTGCGGATGCCGTCCTTCACCGTCCAGGTGCTCCTCGGCCTCGGCCTCGGCGTCCTGCTCGGCTGGATCGCCCTGCGCATGGGCCCCGTGAACGCCGACGGCGACCCGAACTGGCTGACCACGACGCTGAGCGAGATCGGCTCGGCCTTCGTCACGCTGCTGCGCGCGATCGTGCCGCCGCTCGTGTTCCTCGCGATCGTCGCGTCGATCGCGAACCTCCGGCAGGTCACCAACGCGGCGCGGCTCGCCGGGCAGACCCTGCTGTGGTTCGCGATCACCGCCGCGATCTCCGTGGTCGTCGGCATCACGCTGGGCCTGGTCTTCCGGCCGGGCGCGAACACCACGCTCAGCACGGAGGAGGCGACCGAGCCGGGCACGACCGGCAGCTGGCTCGACTTCCTGAACGGTCTCATCCCGGGCAACTTCCTCGGCCTGGGCGGCGAGACGAGCGTCGAGGCCGGCGCGGACGGCGCCCTGAGCGCCGACACGTCGATCTCGTTCAACGTGTTGCAGATCGTCGTCATCGCGCTCGTCGTCGGCATCGCCGCGCTGCGCACGGGCAAGGCCGCCGAGCCGTTCCTCGCGTTCAGCCGCTCGGCGCTCGCGGTCGTGCAGAAGGTGCTGTGGTGGGTCATCCGCCTGGCGCCGCTCGGCACCCTGGGCCTCATCGGCCGCGCCGTCGCGACGTACGGCTGGGACCTGCTCGCGCCGCTCGCGACGTTCGCCGCCGCGATCTACACCGGGCTCGCGATCGTGCTGTTCGTGGTCTACCCGGTGCTGCTCCGCACGAACGGCCTCAAGATCGGCGCGTACTTCCGCGGCGCCTGGCCGGCGATCCAGCTGGCCTTCGTCTCGCGCTCGTCGATCGGGACGCTGCCGGTGACGCAGCGCGTCACCGAGCGCAACCTCGGCGTCCCCGCCTCGTACGCGTCGTTCGCCGTGCCGCTCGGCGCCACGACCAAGATGGACGGCTGCGCCTCGATCTACCCCGCGATCTCCGCCATCACCGTCGCGCAGCTCTTCGGTGTCGACCTCTCGATCACGGACTACCTGCTCATCGCGTTCGTCTCCGTGGTCGGCTCGGCCGCGACCGCCGGCCTCACCGGGGCCGTCGTGATGCTGACGCTCACGCTGTCGACGCTGGGCCTGCCGCTCGCCGGCGTGGGCCTGCTGCTGGCGATCGACCCGATCCTCGACATGGGCCGCACCGCGGTGAACGTCGCCGGGCAGGCGCTCGTGCCGACGATCGTCGCCAAGCGCGAGGGCATCCTCGACGTCGGCCGGTACGAGTCGGCGCGCGTCGACGACCTCTTCACCGACGAGGTGCAGGAGGCGCGCGAGGAGTCGGCGGAGTCCGACGCCACGGACGCGACCGTCCCCGCCCGCGAGGGCGCGGTGGGCGCGCGCGCCTGACGGCGCACGTCCCGACCGGACGCCCCGGCACCCACGGGTGCCGGGGCGTCCGTCTGCGCGGTGCGCCGGTCGACGGCCCGTACACCGGGTGAGACCGTGCCCGGCTCGTCCGAAACGTCCGAAAGGCCTGGTCAGACGGCTGTCCAGGTCGGCGTCGCCCGTGTGCCGGGGCCCCGCGAGCGGGTTAGCGTTGCTCGAGCGTCGGGGGGAGAAGAGGGTGGCGGGGGAGCAGTACGAGGTCCTCGTGGTCGAGGACGACGTCGACACCGCGCAGTACGTGCGCACGGTGCTGAGCCGGCGTGGCGGCATGTCGGTCACGGTCGTGCACGACCCCGCGTCGGCCCTCGCCGAGGTGGCGCACCGGACGTTCGACGTGGTGGTCACCGACATCCAGATGCCCGGCATGAGCGGCCTCGAGCTGCTCGTCGAGCTGCGGTCCCGGGCCCCGGGCGTCCCGGTGGCCGTCATGACGGCGTTCGCGACCGTCGACTACGCGGTCGAGGCGCTGCGGCGCGACGCCGACGAGTTCCTCGTCAAGCCCGTCGCCGCCGGCATGCTGCTCGAGCGCGTCATGGCCCTCGCGGCGGAGGGGCGCCGGCGCGCGACCGCGAGCTCGGGGGCGGTCGTGCTCGCCGTCGGTGCGCACCCGGACGACGTGGAGATCGGGGTGGGCGCGACGCTCGCGTCGCACCGGGCCGCGGGCGACACCGTCGTCGTGCTGACGATGTCCGGCGGGGCGGTCGGCGGCGACGCCGACGTGCGACGGCGCGAGGCGCTCGCCGCGTCCGCCGTCATCGGTGCCCGGCTGTTCCTGCACGACTTCCCGGACACGCGGATGGCGCAGACGGACGGCCTGATCGGCGTCGTCGAGCAGACCGTGGCCGACGTCCAGCCGACGATCTGCTACACGCACTCGAAGAACGACCGGCACCAGGACCACCGGGCGGTGCACGAGGCGGTCGCGGTCGCGACGCGCCGCGTGCCGTCGCTCGCGTGCTTCCAGAGCCCGTCGGCCACGGTCGACTACCGGCCCGACCGGTTCGTGCCCGTCGACGGGTTCGTCGACACGAAGCTCGAGATGCTCGCGGCGTTCGCGTCGCAGGCGCACCGCGACTACCTGCAGCCCGACGTCGTGCGCGCCACGGCGCGGTACTGGTCGCGGTTCGGCACCGGCACCTACGCGGAGCCGCTCGAGACGGTGCGGTCCGCGGCGGCGGTCGGCGGGGGAGAGCGCGCGGCGGCACCCGCCGCGCGGGGTCGGCAGCAGGACGAAGGGGTGGTGGCATGACCCGGGTGCTCGTCACGGGAGCCGGCGGACCCGCCGGGGTTGCCGTCATCCGCTCGCTGCTGCGGCGCGGGGACGTCGACGTGCTGGCGGCGGACATGGACCCCTGGGCCAGCGCTCTCTACCTCGTGCCGGCCGCGCACCGGCGCCTCGTCCCCGCCGGGCGGGCGGACGACTTCGTCGACGTGGTGCGCGCGATGTGCCGCGAGGACGAGGTCGACGTGCTCTTCGCCACCGTCGACGTCGAGCTGCCGCGCCTGGCCGCGGCCCGCGACGACCTCGCGGCCGCGGGCACGCTGCTCGCGGCACCGTCGCTCGCGACGATCGAGACGTGCCTCGACAAGCTGGCGCTCGCCCGCGCGTGCGAGCGCACGGTCCGCACGCCGCGGACCGAGCTGGTCGGCACGCCGCAGGCGCTCGACGGCTGGCAGTTCCCGGTCATCGTCAAGCCGCGCCGCGGCGCCGGCTCGCGCGGCGTGCGCACGGTCGCGTCCGCGGCCGAGCTCGACGCCGTGCACGCCGAGGAGGACCTGCTCGTGCAGGAGCTCCTGCCCGGCGACGAGTACTCGGTGGACGTCCTCGCGGCGCCCGACGGGCACGTCGTGGCCGCCGTCCCGCGGGCCCGCACGCGCGTCGACTCGGGCGTGGCCGTGGCCGGCGTGACGCTGCACGACGTCGACCTCGTCGAGACGGCCTCGGCCGTGGCGCGGGCCGTGGGGCTGACGTCCGTGGCGAACGTGCAGCTCAAGCGCGACGCGGACGGGGTCCCGGCGCTGCTGGAGGTCAACCCGCGGTTCCCGGGCGCGATGCCGCTGACGATCGCGTCGGGCGTCGACATGCCGTCGCTGGTGCTCGACGCCGTGCTCGGCCGGCCCGTCCCGGACCGCGTCGAGCACCGCGCCCTGGCCAACGTCCGCTACCTCGAGGACGTGTTCCTGCCGGTCGAGGACGTCCTGGGCCCGCGATGAGCGCCGACCGCACCGCCACCGCACCCGCGGCGGGCACGCCGCGGCTCGACGAGGACCACCACGTCCACTCGACGTTCTCGGACGACGCGGTGTCGACGCCCGCGGAGAACCTGGCGGCCGCGCGGAGCGCCGGCCTGCGGCGCATCCGCATGGTCGACCACGTGCGGACGACGTCGACGCACGTGCCGGACATGCTCGCGGCCGTCCGCGCGCTGCCCCCGGTCGACGGGCTCGAGGTGCTGACGGGCGTGGAGGCCAAGGTCCTCGACGTCGCGGGGGCCGTCGACGCGCCCGCCGACGTGCTGGCCGCGCTCGGGACGCCCGACGGCCCGGACCGCGTGCTGCTCGCCGACCACCAGCTGCCCGGTCCCGACGGGCCGTGGAGCCCGCGCCTCGTGCGCGAGCGCCTCGACGCCGGCGCGGTGCGCCCGGCCGACGTCGTGGAGATGCTCGTCACCGCCACGGCGCGGGCCGTCGAGCGCACCGGCCGCGCGCAGCTGGCCCACCCGTTCTCGGTGCTGCCCAAGGTCGGCCTGTCCGAGGACGACGTGCCCGACGCGCTGCTCGACGCGCTCGCCGCCGTGCTGGTCGCCACCGGCACGCCGGTCGAGGTGAACGAGAAGTGGGCGTGCCCCGGACCGCGGGTGCGCGCACGCTGGGCGGGGGCGGGCGTGCTGCTCGTCGCCTCGACCGACGCGCACGTCGCCACGGACGTGGGCGTCTACCGCCGGCTCGCGCCGGCCCGTGGGACCGGGGGGACCGCATGACGGGGGACGTGCTCCACGGCGTGCTCGTGGGTCTGCTGGTGGCGTGCGTCGCCGTCGGCGTCGTGCCCGCCATCGGCGGGCTCTACCAGTACGCGCTGCTGCCCGTGCACGCGTGGCGCAACCACCTCCCCGCGGCGGCGCCGTACCTGCCGAACGTCGCGGTGCTCATCCCCGCGTGGAACGAGGGCGCGGTGCTGCACGCGTCGATCGAGCGGCTCATGCGGCTGCAGTACCCGCCGGAGCGGCTGCGCGTGTACGTCATCGACGACGCGAGCACGGACGACACCCCCGACGTGGTGCGGGCCGAGGCGGAGCGCTACCCGGGACGCGTGATCCACCTGCGCCGCGAGCAGGGCGGCCAGGGCAAGGCGCACACGCTCAACCACGGCATCCGCGAGGTGCTCGCCGACGACTGGATGCAGGCGCTGCTCATCACGGACGCCGACGTCATCTACCGGCCCGACGCGCTGCGCCGCATGACGCGCCACCTCGCCGACCCGACGATCGGCGCCGTCACCGCGTACATCCGCGAGGGCAGCAGCAAGCCGGGCGGCGTCGCCCGCTTCATCGGCTACGAGTACGTGACCGCGCAGGCGTGCGCCCGGCGCGCGCAGAACGTCATCGGCGCGCTCGCGTGCCTCGCCGGCGGTGCGCAGCTGCACACCCGCGAGAACCTCGAGGCGCTCGGCGGCCGCATCGACACGACCACCCTCGCCGAGGACACCGTCACGACGTTCCTCACGCAGATGGACGGCCGGCGCGTCGTCTTCGACGGCTCGGCGGTGGTGCTCGCGGAGGAGCCCGACTCGATCCGCGCGCTGTGGAAGCAGCGCGCGCGGTGGGGCCGCGGGAACGTGCAGATCACGAAGCGCTTCCGCCGCGTGTGGTTCCGCCCGTCGCGCACGCACCGGCTCGGGTCGTTCGGCTTCGGGCTCGTGTGGTTCTCGACGTACGCGCTGCCGTTCACGCTGATCCTGTCGTCCGTCGGGCTCATCGGGCTGCACTTCGCCGAGCCGACACTGGCGACCGAGCTGTTCGGCAACCTGTGGTGGGTCGGCATCGCGGCGTACGTGTACCTGACGGTGACGGCGCTGCTCGTCGACCTCGACACGGCCCGGCGGTCGTGGTTCGAGGGCCTGACGTTCCCCGGCTTCGGCGCGCTCGTGCTCATCGTCGCGGCCGGCTTCCCGCAGTTCTGGGAGGACGTGGTCCCCGGCTGGTTCGGCGTCGAGCTCAGCGCGGGCGGCCGCGAGGCGTGGCTCCTGCTGCTGTACTCGTGGCCCGCGTTGTCCATGGTGATGGCGCACGTCGTCCGCGGCCTCGAGGGGCGCCGCTGGGTCGGGTGGCTGTCCCGCCCGCTGCTCTACGTCGTCGGGTACGGGCCCGTGCTGTGCGCGATCACGCTCGACGCCTACGTCAAGGAGTGGCGCGGCGACGCGATGGTGTGGGACAAGACCGAGAAGACGGGGAGGGTGGCGGCATGAGCGCACCCCGGCCCGAGCGGGCCGACCCGCCCGCGACGCGCACGCAGCGGTGGGCGACGCTCACCCCGGACGCGCTCGAGGACGAGATCGAGGCGAACCGGCGCGGCGAGCGCTGGGTCGTCGTCGCGTCGGCCGCCGGCGCGCTGGCGACCGCCGTCGCGGTCGTCCTGCAGGCCGTGACGCGGTGACCGACGCCCGCACCGCGCGCGCCGGGGTCGACGGCACCCCGGCGCCCCCGGAGAGGCCGGCGACGCGGGCGCGGGAGGCGCCCGCGCCCGACTGGGCCACGTCGTCGTCGCGGCTGCTGCGCGCGGTCTCGCGCCGGCTCGGGCCCGACGGCACCGTCCTCGAGCGGCAGCTGCCGTTCGCCGTCCTGTTCGTGGTCGCGGCGGCGACGCTGTGGCTGCCGGGCGTCGACATCACGGCACCCGCCGCGGTGGTGGTCGCCGTGGTCCTCACCGTCGCGTCGCTCGTGCTCGCCCTCGCCGTGCCGTGGCGGCGCGTGCGCAGCGGCGCGCAGGACCTCCTGCCGCTGCTGCAGATCGCGGCGGTCGCGGCGCTGCGCGTCGGCACGGGCGGGCTCGCGTCGCCGTACGCGGCGCTCGTCTACATCCCGGTGATCACGCTGAGCGCGCGTCCGGGGCGCACGCGCATCCTCGTCGCCACCGTCGGCACGGCCGCCACGGTGGCGGTGTCGGCGGTGCTCGACCCGCACGTCGAGCAGGACGTCGTCGCGCTGCGCAGCTTCCTCGTCGCGGCGAGCGCGCTGGCCGTGAGCGTGCTCGTGCACGAGACCACCGAGCGGATGCGTGCGCACAACCACCGGCTCGCCGCGCTCCAGGCCGAGCAGGCCGAGCTGCTGGCGCGCACCCGCGAGTCGGCCGTCGAGCTGCAGCGCGCCGCCAGCGCGCACCGGGCGGCGCGCGACCAGCTCGTGTCCGTCATCGACTCCGCCACCGAGCAGGCCATCATCGCGACCGACCGCGAGGGCCTCGTCGAGATCTTCAACCCGGGTGCGGAGCGCCTGCTCGGCTACCCGCAGGGCGGGGTCGTCGGCCGCATGCACCTGACGGACTTCCACCTGAGCGCCGAGATCGACGACCGGCGCGCGCGGCAGCGCTCGGCGCCGGCACGTCACGGCGACGGCCCGCTCGCCGAGCAGCGGGACCTCGTCGACGCGCTCGTCGCCCCCGTGCGCGCGGGCAGCGCGGACGTCCGGGACTGGACGTACGTGCGCGCGGACGGCGCGCACGTCACGGTCCGGCTCGCCGTGACCCGGCGCCTCGAGGCAGACGGATCGGTCGGCGGGTACGTCGTCGTCGCCACCGACGTCACGGCGGAGCGGGAGGCCGCCCGGCTCAAGGACCAGTTCCTCGGCCTCGTCAGCCACGAGCTGCGCACGCCCCTCACGTCGGTGCTCGGCTACCTCGAGCTGCTCCTCGACGGCACGGAGCCCCTCAGCGACGAGCAGCGCGAGTACCTCACCGTGGTGGAGCGCAACGCCCGCCGGCAGCTGCGGCTCGTCAGCGACCTCCTGCTGTCGGCGCAGGTGGACGCCGGGACCTTCGCGATCACCCCGCAGGCCGCCGACCTCGGCGCGGTCGCGCGCGCGTCGCTCGCGTCGGCGGCCCCCGCGGCCGAGCAGGCGCGCGTCACGCTCGTCCCGGCCATCGAGGACGCCCCGCTGCAGGCCGACCCCGTGCGCCTCGGCCAGGTCGTCGACAACCTCGTGTCCAACGCGCTGAAGTTCACGCCGCAGGGCGGCTCGGTGCGCGTCGAGGTCGCGCCGACCGCCGAGGGCGGCGCGCACCTCGCCGTGTCCGACACCGGCATCGGCATCCCCGCCGACGAGCTGGGCAACCTCGCCTCGCGGTTCTTCCGCGCGACGAACGCGGCACGCCGCGCCATCCCCGGCGTCGGCCTCGGCCTGTCCATCACGAAGGCGGTCGTCGACGCGCACGGCGGCCGGCTCGACGTGCAGAGCACGGTGGGGGAGGGCACGACGTTCCTCGTCACCCTGCCGCCGGCGCCGCCCGCCCCGGACGGCCGCTGAGGCGCGCGCCCACGGCGGACGGGGGCGCCGGTGCCGCTGCGTCGGTGCCCGGGCGTAGCGTCGGGGCATGACGACCGACGTGCGGCCCGCCGCGGGACGGTTCGACGACCTCGCGCGGGTGGTGGGCCCGCGGCGGCCCGGCGCCGGCACGTGCTGGTGCACGGCGTACCGGGACTCGGGCGTCCCGAACGACGAGCGTCCGGCGTACATGAGCGCCCTGTGCGACACCGAGCCCGGCCCGGGCGTGCTCGTCTACGTCGACGACGAGGTCGCGGGCTGGTGCTCGGTCGCGCCGCGCAGCACGTACCGGCGCCTCCTGCGCTCGCGCGAGCTCGGGGCGGCGGGCCTGCCCTAGGTGCGCGGCTCCCGGCCCGGCGGCTGACGCGGGGGCGTCGGCTCGGCGACCGGCTCGAGGGCGCGGCGCACCTCGGGCTCCGCGGACGTCAGGACGAGCGGCTCGTCGCCGTGCCGCAGCGGCAGCCGGTCCCCGGTGAGCAGCCGGTAGGTGACCTCGTCGCGGCGCGCGTCGACCTCCAGGCGGGACCCGTCCGCCTGCACGCGGAAGACGAGGCGCGAGACGCCCGGCGGGAGCCGCGGCGCGAGCCGCACCGCCGTGCCGTCCAGGCGCAGCCCGCCGAAGCCGGACACGAGCGCGTCCCACGTGCCCGCCATGGCCGCGACGTGCACGCCCTCCTGCGTCTCGCGGCGCAGGTCGTGCAGGTCGAGGAACGCACACTCCCGCGTGTACGCGTGCGCGAGCGTGAGGTGCCCGAGCTCGGCCGCGACGACGGCCTGCACGCTCGCCGACAGCGACGAGTCCCGCACGGTCAGCGGCTCGTAGTAGGCGAAGTCGCGGCGCTTCTGCTCCGTGCTGAACCGGTCGCCCGCCACGACGAGCGCGAGCACGAGGTCCGCCTGCTTGACCAGCTGGTGCCGGTACAGCTCGGTGTAGTGCACGCGGTCCTCGTACGGCGTCCAGCCGTCGGGCCCGCGCGCGAAGTCCCACCCGGGGTGCCGGGTGAAGCCCGCGGACTGCTCGGTGACCCCGAGGTCGTCCGCGTAGGGCACGACCACGCGGTCGGCGGCGGCCGCCCAGCGGGCGCGCTCCGCGTCGTCGACACCGAGGCGCCGGGCGTCGTCCGGCCGGCGTCCCGTGACGTCGACGGCGGCGGCCAGCGACCGCGCCACCACCAGGTTGGTGTACGTGTTGTCGTCGACGACGGCGGTGTACTCGTCCGGGCCCGTCACCCCGTGCAGGTGGAACGCGCCGTCGGCGTCGTGGTGCCCGCGCCCCATCCAGAACCGGGCGCCGTGCACGAGGAGGTCGACGCCGATCTCCCGCTCGAGCTCGGTGTCCCCGGTGACGGCGACGTGGCGGACCAGGGCGAGCGTGATGTCGGCGGTGACGTGCACCGCCGCGGTGCTGGCCGGCCAGTAGCCGGAGCACTCTGTCCCGGTGATCGTGCGCCACGGGAACGCGGCACCCGGCAGGCCCAGGGTGCGCGCCCGCTCCACGGCCCGCGGCAGCGTCGCGTGCCGCCAGCGCAGGTGCGCCGCCGCGGCCGTCGGCAGGACGTGGTCGAGCACCGGCAGCACGAAGCTCTCGGCGTCCCAGAACGTGTGCCCGTGGTACCCCGTGCCGGTCAGCCCCTTCGCGCGCAGCCCCGTGCCCTCGACCGCCGCGGCCGCCTGCACGGTGTGCAGGACCGCGAGCCGCACGGCCTGCTGGAGCTCGTGGTCCCCCTCGACGACGACGTCCGCGCGCTCCCACACGTCGTCGAGGAAGGCGCGGTGCTCCGCCTCGAGCGCGTCGTCGCCCGCGTCGGCCGCGTCGGACAGCACCGCGCGGGCGTCGGCGAGGAGGTTCTCGACGGGGCGGCGCCCGCACGCGTACGCCGCGTGCGTCGTCACCCGCACGGCGCCGCCCGCGCCGAGGTCCGCCTCGAGCGCGCGGCCGTGCGGTGCGGACGCCCACCGGTGCCGGGCGTCGCCGGACGCGGACACGGCGTGCGCCGTCGCGAGCACCGCCCCGACGCCCGCGAGCACCGTGCGCTGCGCGACCCACGTCGCACCGTCCTCGTGCCCGCACGCCTCCGTGACCAGCCCGGGGCCGGACGCGTCCGACGACGGCCCCGCGCAGCCCGGCACGGGCCGCACGCGGACCCGGGCCCCGCGCGGCGCGCGCACCTCGTACGTCGCGACGACCAGCTCGCGCCGCACGAGCGACACCCAGCGGCGCGTGCGCACCTCGACGGTCGTGCCGCCCGGGGACGTCCACACGGCCTCCCGCTCGAGCACCCCGGTGCGCAGGTCGAGCCGCCGCTCGTGGTGCTCGAGGGTGCCCGTGCGGACGTCGAACGGCTCGTCGTCGACGTCCAGGGCCACGCCGCACGCGTCGACGACCGGCTCGAGCCGGTCCTCGTGGTCCGGGTACCCGTACGCGTGCTCCGCGTAGCCGTGCGGGTACCGCTCGTGCACGGGCGACAGCAGCGTGCCCGCGGGCACCGAGGGGCGCTGCTCCTCCAGCACGCCGCGCACGCCGAGGTGGCCGTTCGCGACCGTGAGCAGGGCCGCGGTGCGGGCGAGGTCGTCGACGTCCAGCGTCGGTTCGCGGAGGACCCAGGGCTCGACGGTCAGCGGCACGGGCACAGTGGACCACGGTCCCCGGTGCTCCGCACGGGCGGTCGGGCGCCCCGGCCCGGGGTGCGCGGACGCGGGCGCGGTACGGGATATGCGGGTGCCGGGCCGGTGCGCGCCGTCATCCCGGCAGCTGCGGCACCGCGAACCCCTCGCCCGTGCGCAGCAGGCTCGCACGCACGACCGCCCCGCTGCCGAAGCGCTGCGCCACCGCGTCCGCGGCGGTGTCGAGCGGGGACCGGTCGGCGTGCTCGAGCGGCAGCAGGTCCTGCACCGCGTCGTCCGAGCCGAGGTTGGTCAGCGAGACGCCCACGAGCGTGATCCCGCGCTCACGCACGAGCGGCGCCGCGTCCTCGAGGAGGGCGGTCGCCGCCGCGGCGAGCCGCTCGCCGGAGTCCGTCGCGTGCGCCAGCGTGTGGGACCGCGTGGCGCGGGTGTAGTCCGCGAACCGCAGGCGCAGGACCACCGTGCGGGCGGTCCGGTGCCCGGCGCGCAGCCGGCGCGCCACCCGGTCGACCAGCCCCAGCAGGGCTGACCGGACGTCCGCCGGCGCGTGCGGTCCCGGCCCGAGCGCGCGCTGCGCCCCGACCGACGACCGGCGGCGGTCGGTCACGACGTGCTCCGGCGTGCGCCCGTGCACCACGGCGTGCAGGTGGTGGCCCGCCGCGGGCCCGAGCACGCCCACGAGCACGTGCTCGGGCAGCGCGGCCACGTCCCCGGCGGTGTGCAGCCCGTAGCCGCGCAGGCGCCCCGCGGTGACGTCGCCCACGCCCCACAGCAGCTCGACCGGCAGCGGGTGCAGGAACGCGTCCTCGCCGTCGGGCGGCACGAGCAGCAGGCCGTCGGGCTTGGCCACGCGGCTGGCGACCTTCGCGAGGAACGGCGTGCGCGCCACGCCGACGGTGATGGACAGCCCCACCTCGGCGCGCACGCGCGCGCGCAGCCGTGCGGCGAGGTCCACGGGCGGCGTCGCGTCGAGGCGGTGCAGGCCGCCCACGTCGAGGAACGCCTCGTCGATCGAGACGCCCTGCACCGCCGGCGTCAGGTCGTGGAACACCGCGAAGACGGCGCGGCTCGCCTCCACGTACGCCTCGAAGCGCGGCGGCACCACGACGAGGTCGGGGCACGCGACCCGCGCCGCGCGGCCGCCCATCGCGGTGCGGACGCCGCGCCGCTTCGCCTCGTACGACGCCGCCAGCACGACGCCGCCGCCCACCGCCACGGGACGGCCCCGCAGGCGCGGGTCGTCCCGCTGCTCGACCGACGCGTAGAACGCGTCCAGGTCGGCGTGGAGGATCGCGGCGCGGGGCTCGGGCACGAACACATGTTCGACCCTGCCACCGACATCGGCGCGTCCGGTGCTCGACGCGCGGACCCACGTCTCAGCCGCCGGCCACCGCGTCCCAGGCGAACGACGCGAGCCAGTGCGTCGCCACGAAGTCCGGGTTGTCGAGCGCCCGCAGCCCGACGGCGAGGAGCTCCTCGCCCGCCGCGCGCAGTGCCGGGTCGTCCAGCGCCGCGCCCAGCCGCAGCAGCGCGCCCGCGCGCGAGAGGTTGAGCCCGTCCAGGTGCACCGCGTACCCGTCCGTCGGGTCGACCACGCGCACGGGCCGCGCGAGCTCGAGCGGCCGGGGCAGGAAGCCCGTCCACCACGCGTGCAGCGCGTCCGCCGGCAGGACGCGGGCCATCAGGTCGGCCTCGGCGAGGCCGGGGGACAGGAAGTCGTGCCCGCTGGTCTCCCAGCGGGTCGCCCAGTCGCGGTCGTCGCCGTACAGCCGGACCGCCTCCTCGCGCAGCCGGCGGGCGGTGTCCGTGAGGCCCAGGTCGTCCGCCGCCGTCAGCAGCAGGGCGAGCCCGAACGCGGTGTTGGAGTGCACGCCGTGGCGGACCGGCAGCTCGACGCGCGCCAGCCACGGGACGGCGAGGTCGAGGACGGTCGCCGCCAGCGGCGCCGTCGCGTCCGCCCACGCCGCCGCGTCGGCGTCACCGGCGTCGGCGGCCGCGCGGCACGACGCCGCCAGGCGCGCCGCCCAGGCCCACCCGTACGGACGCTCGAACGCCGGGTGCGCCCGCAGGTACGCCACCTCGCCGGCGACGCGGCCGGCGGTGAGCGTCGTGCCGAGCAGGGCGCGCAGGGCCGCGTCGGCGTGCCCGGCACGCAGCACCTCGACGCCGAGCCAGTGCATGTGCACGCACGAGTGCCAGTCGAACGACGTGTGGAACGCGGGGTACAGCTCGGCGGGGGTGCGCACGTCGTCGGCCGCGGACGCCAGGTGCACGAGGTGGTACGGCCACGGTGTCGTCAGGTTGGCGCGGACGACGGCCGCGGCGACGGGGGCGAGGTCGGCGGGCGTCGGCACGCGCGTCACGCGCCCGGGCGGCGCGTGGCGCCCCGAGCGGCGCGCCACGCCCGGAAGGTGCGCCACGCCCCGGTCGACCACAGCGCCCACAGCACGAGCAGCGGCTGGAAGGGCAGGCGCGCGAGCCGCTTCGCGTCCGAGTCGAGGCCGAACGCGTCGGTCCCGGTCACGTACTGCGACACGTTGCCGGGGAAGACGGCGACGAAGAACGCCGCGACGACGCCGCCGACCACCGGGCGCCAGCGCCGCGGCGCCGCCACCAGGGCCGTCCCGAGGGCCAGCTCGACGACGCCCGAGGCCACCACGGTGACGTCCGGGTCGAGCGGCACCCACCCGGGCACCTGCGCCTGGAAGTCCTGCCGCGCGAACGACAGGTGCCCGGTGCCGGCGAACGCCAGCGCCGCGCCCAGCAGCACCCGTGCGACGGTCCGCGCCGGCCCGTCGGGGCCCGGACCTGCCGGGCCGGGGGGTGCGGCGGGTCCTCGGGCTGCGGTCACGGGGCCTCCTGGTCGCGGGGACGTCCACCCGACCGTAGGCCGCGCCGTGCCGGACCGCGCGCGGACCACGGCCGGGCGCCCGGGCGGCCGGTCCCGGGCGGCCCGGCCGCCCGGTGCGTCCCGTTCCGGTGGCGGGACCTGGACGGCGTGCCTAGCGTCGCTGTACGAGCCGGCCGCGGGGGTGCGCACCCCGCGGACCGGGATCAGGTCCGGGGTGCGCACCCCGGGACACGGCGCGCTCGTCGCGCCGACCAGGTCGAGCAGACGGCCACCAGCACACCGTCCCGCACGGCGACCGCCAGGTCGTCGCGACGGCACCCCCTGCCCTCGCAGCGGGACGGCGAACGACTCCAGCGGTCCGACGGGTGCACGCACCCGTGGTGAGAGGACGACGACATGAGCACCGACTACGCAGCCGGCCAGCCCGGTGGCGCCAGCAGCGGCACGGGATCGGCCACGCAGACCGCCAAGGACACCGCCCAGGCGGCGCAGCAGGAGGCGGCCGGCGTCGCCCAGAGCGCGGCCGAGAGCGGCCGCACCGTGGCGCACGAGGCCAAGGACCAGGCCCGGCAGGTGACGGCCGAGGCGAAGGAGCAGGCCCGCGGCCTGCTCGACCAGGCCCGCACCGAGGTCAGCGGCCAGGCCGGCGCCCAGCAGAAGCGCCTCGCCGACGGCCTGCGGGGCCTCGGCGACGAGCTCGCCCGCATGGCCGACAGCTCCGAGGGCGGCGGCCTCGCCACCGACCTCGCGCGTCAGGTCGCCGACCGGACCGGCACGGCCGCGTCCTGGCTCGACGAGCGCGAGCCCGGCGAGCTGATCACCGCCGTCTCCGACTTCGCACGCCGCCGGCCGGGCGTCTTCCTGGCCGTCGCGGCCGGTGCGGGCCTGCTGGCCGGGCGCCTGACGCGCGGCCTGAGCGCGGCGTCCGACAGCGGCTCCACGTCGGGCGAGGTGACGACGACGGGCACGTCGGGCGAGGTGACGACGACGGGCACGACGACGGGCACGACGACGCCGACGAGCGGCACGGTCGGCGGCACGTCGGCCGGCTACGCGACCGGTGCCGGCTACGCGACGGGCGCCGGGTTCGCGGGCGGCACGGCCGCCGGCGCGGACGACCTGGGCACGACCGGCCCGCTGCCCACCGGCTCCGTCGCCGACGACGCCTCGACCGTCGCCGGGCAGGGCGCGTGGGGGACGCCCGCCGCCGAGGAGCCCGAGTACCTCGCGGCGTCGCGCGCCGTGTACGGCGAGGGCGCCGCGCCCGACGAGACGGTCGGCGGCCCCGCGCCGGTGCAGACCACGCCCGGCGGCATCCCGGACGACGAGGCCGGCCTGGGCGGCACCGCGACCGGTGAGCCGTGGAGCGGTGTCGAGCGGGAGGACCAGCGATGACCACCGGGTACGGGCCCACCGACCCCGTGGGCGCCGCGGGCCCCGCGGGCGCGGCCGGCTACCCGGCGGGCACGCCCGCCGGCGCGGCCGGTCCCGCCGGTGACGGCGACGACCGCCCGTCGATCGGCACGCTGCTGGGCGAGATCACGCAGGACCTGTCGACCCTCTTCCGCCAGGAGGTCGAGCTCGCGAAGGTCGAGCTCACCGACCAGGCGAAGAAGGCCGGCACGGGCGCCGGCATGTTCGGCGGCGCAGCGGTCGCCGCGAACCTCGCGCTGGTGTTCGTCTCCGTCTCGCTGTGGTGGGCGCTCGGCGCCCTCATCAACCGGGGCTGGTCGGCCCTGGTCGTGGCGATCCTCTGGGGAGTCGTCGCGCTGGTGCTCGCCAAGCGCGGGCAGAAGCAGGTCAAGCAGGTCGGTGGCGCACCGCGCACGGCCGAGACCCTGAAGAAGATCCCCAACGCCGCCCGAGGACACGAGGAGAAGAACCGATGAGCACGAGCGACCCGGACCAGATCCGCGCCGACATCGAGCGCACCCGCGCGGACCTCTCGGCCAACGTCGACCAGCTGACGGACAGCGTGAACCCGAAGACGGTCGCGCACCGCAAGGCCGACGAGGTGAAGAGCCGGCTGACCGACGTGAAGGAGCGGGTCATGGGGACCGTCAGCGACGCGGGCCACTCGGTGGCGGACACGGCGCACGGCGTCAAGGAGTCGGCCTCGTCGACGGGCTCGTCGGTCGGCGGCTCGCTGGCCGACGCGCCCGGGCACGTGAAGGACGCCGCCGCGGCGGCGCCCGCACGCGCCAAGGAGGCGGCCGCGGGCAACCCGCTCGCCGCGGGCCTCATCGCCTTCGGCGTCGGCTGGCTCGCGGGCTCGCTCCTGCCGGCCTCGCAGAAGGAGACCCGTGCGGCCACGGCCGTCAAGGAGAAGGCGCAGGACCTCGCGCCGGCCGTCAAGGGCGTCGCCCAGGAGGCGGCCCAGAACCTGCGGGAGCCCGCGCAGGAGGCCGCGACCGCGCTCAAGGAGCGCGCCACGGAGGGCGTCGAGCACGTCAAGGGCGTCGGCCAGGACGAGGCGGCGTCGGTCAAGGACGAGGCGCAGGGCGCGCGCGACCGCGTCCAGGGCAACGTCCAGTCCGCCACCGGCCAGGACCAGGACCGGGGGAGCGAGGCGTACAGCCCGCAGGGCTACTGACCCACCGCGGTCGCCACGGCGCGGCGGTCCGGTCCCTCGGGGACCGGACCGCCGCGCCGCGTCGTGCCGACGGTGCTCGTGCGGGTTCGCTCGTGCCGGGTCGCTCGTGCCGGAGGTCGTCGTGCCCGGGCCGGCCGTGCCCGGCGTGGCGGGACTCACCCCGGTGACGCGGCGGCGGGCGCCTACCCTGGACGGATGCGCTGCGCCTACTTCGACGCGGGCGTGTGCGGGTCGTGCACGCTGCTCGCGCAGCCGTACCCGGCGCAGGTCGCCGACAAGGAGCGGCGCGTGCGCGTCCTGCTCGGCGACCCGGCGGGCCTGACGTGGCTGCCGCCCGTCACCAGCGCCGAGGCGGGCTTCCGGAACAAGGCGAAGATGGTCGTCGCCGGCACGGCCGACGCGCCGACGCTCGGCATCCTCGACGCGCACGGCCACGGCGTCGACCTGCAGGGCTGCCCCCTGTACCCGGCGCCGCTCTCGGACGCGTTCCCGCCGCTCGCCGCGTTCGTCGTGCGCGCCGGTCTGACGCCGTACGACGTGCCCGCGCGGCGCGGCGAGCTCAAGCACCTGCTCGTCACCGTCAGCCCCGGCGGCGAGCTCATGGTGCGGTTCGTGCTGCGCAGCACCGAGGCGCTCGCGCGCGTGCGCAAGCACCTCCCGTGGCTGCGGGAGCAGGTGCCCGCGCTGGCCGTGGCGTCGGTCA
Organism: Cellulomonas pasadenensis; assembly: GCF_047229365.1. Taxonomy (NCBI): domain Bacteria; kingdom Bacillati; phylum Actinomycetota; class Actinomycetes; order Micrococcales; family Cellulomonadaceae; genus Cellulomonas; species Cellulomonas pasadenensis. The sequence goes on from NZ_JBFTEP010000048.1 coordinate 22,669, forward strand.
ACGTGCAGCCCGCGCACGCCGCCGTGCTCGAGGGGGACCGCGAGGAGGTGCTGACCGAGCGCACGACGCTGCGGATGCACGTCAACGGGCTCGACCTGCACCTGCGGGCGCGCAGCTTCTTCCAGACCAACACCGAGGTCGCTGCCGCGCTGTACCGGCAGGCGACCGCGTGGGCGGACGAGGTCGCGCCGGCGACGGTGTGGGACCTGTACTGCGGCGTCGGCGGGTTCGCCCTGCACATGGCCCGGCCGGGACGCGCGGTGGTCGGGGTCGAGTCGAGCGCCGAGGCCGTCGCGAGCGCCGAGCAGTCCGCGCGCGAGGCCGGGCTGACCGGCACGCGCTTCCTGGCCGGCGACGCCACGGCGTTCGCGCTCGCGGCCGACGCGGCGCCCGACCTCGTCGTGGTGAACCCGCCGCGCCGCGGGCTGGGCGAGCCGCTGAGCCGCTGGCTCGAGGCGTCCGGGGTCCGGCGCGTCCTCTACTCGTCGTGCCACGCCGCGTCGCTGGCGCGCGACCTCGCGGCCATGCCGTCCCTGCGGCCGCGGCGCGCGCAGGTGCTCGACATGTTCCCGCACACCGGCCACTACGAGGTGCTGACGCTGCTCGAGCGCGACTGACGCCCGGGAGTGCGCGTGACGCAGGTCCCGGAATGCCCTGGGCGCCCGCCGCGGTTGGCACCGACGTGACCGCGCTCTCCGTGCTCGACCTCGTCCCCGTCCGCGCCGACCAGACCACCGCCGACGCGCTGGCCGCCACGCTGGCACTCGCCCGCGTCGCCGACGAGGTGGGCGCCCGCCGGTACTGGGTCGCCGAGCACCACAACATGCCCGCCGTCGCCGCGACGAACGCGCCGCTGCTCATGGGGATCATCGCCGCCGCCACGAGCCGCCTGCGCGTCGGGTCGGGCGGCGTCATGCTGCCCAACCACTCGCCGCTCGTGGTCGCCGAGCAGGTGGCGCTGCTGGAGGCGGCGTACCCCGGTCGCGTCGACGTCGGCATCGGCCGGGCGCCCGGGTCGGACCCGGTCACCAGCCACCTGCTGCGCCGCGGCCAGCAGTCCGACGGCGTCGACACGTTCGACGACGACGTCGCGACCCTGCGCGCGCTCGTGCGCCCGCAGGGGGTCGAGGTGCGCGTCGGGTCGAGCACCTACCCGCTGCACGCGACGCCGCGCGCCACGACCGTGCCGCAGCTGTGGCTGCTCGGCTCGTCGACGTACTCGGCGCAGCTCGCGGGGCGGCTCGGCCTGCCGTACGTGTTCGCGCACCACTTCGCCGGGCGCGGGACGGGTGAGGCCGTCCGCCTGTACCGCGAGACCTTCGTGCCGTCGGACGAGCTCGCCGAGCCGCGCACCATCGCGGTCGCGAACGTCGCGGTGGCGTCGACCGCCGAGGAGGCGCGCCGGCTGACGCTGCCGCAGGTGCGCACGATGTGGCGGCTGCGCTCCGGCCAGCCGCTCGCCCCCCAGGAGCTCGTCGAGGACGCGGAGGAGAACCCGCTGCCGGCCGCCGCCGAGCCGCTGCTCGCCACGCTGAGCGAGTCGTGGATCGTCGGGGACCCGGCGTCCGCGGCCGCGCAGGTGCGGGACCTCGCCGGGTGGCTGGGTACCGACGAGCTCATGGTCTCGCCCGTCACCGGCGCGTTCCGCGGCACGCCGGCCGACCGCTCGCCGGCGCGCGAGGACACGCTGCGGCTGCTGGCCGACGCGCTGCGCTGACGGCTCGCGCGCGGGTGCCGGCGACCGTCGCTAGCCTGCCCGGATGAGCGAGCCCGCGGCACCGTCCCTGCGTGACCTCGCGGCGCCCGGCGGGCGCGTCGGCCCCCTGTGGGTCGTCGCGCGCGGCTCCGGGCGCCCGCTCGTGCTGCTGCACGGCAACGGCGAGGACCACCACGTGTTCGACCGGCTCGTGCCCTCGCTCGGGCGCGGACGCACGCTCGTCGGCGTCGACTCGCGCGCGCACGGCCGGTCCCCGCGCGGCGACGGCCCGCTGACCATCGCCGCCATGGCGGACGACGTCGCCGCCGTGCTCGACGCGCTGGGCCTGCGGGACGTCGACGTGCTCGGCTTCAGCGACGGCGGGAACGTGGCGCTCGAGCTCGTGCTGCGCCGGCCCGAGCTGGTCGGACGCCTCGTCGTCGTGGGGGCGAACCTCTTCCCGGCCGGGATGACGCGCGCGACGCTGGCGCCGACGGTGGCCGCCGTGCGCGTCCTGCGCGCCGCCTCGCGGGTGCTGCCGGCGCTCGCCGGCGCGGCGGAGCGCACGGCGCTGATGACCGAGCACCCGCAGATCGACCCCGCGGACCTCGCGCGCGTGCACGTCCCGGTGCTGGTCGTGGTGGGGGAGCGGGACGCGGTCCGGCCCGAGCACACGGCTCTGATCGTCGACGCGCTGCCCGACGCGCGCCTCGCCGTCGTCCCGCGCGCCGGGCACTTCCTCCCGGTGCGGCGCCCGCACGAGCTCGCGGCGCTCGTCGAGGGCTTCCTGCTCTGACGCACCCGCCGCCGGGCACCGCCGCCCGGTCTCGTTGAGCCGTTCGGATGGATCGCGTCCCGTCTGGGGGACGAAACGGCGCAATCCCGACATCGGACGGGCGTCCAGCGCTACGGTGCGCGCCATGCTCACCGCACTCACCACGACCGACACCGCCGCCGCTGCCGCGGGCGCCGGCGTCGGCTCCCTCGTCGGTCTCGTCCTCGGCGTCGTCCTCGTCGGGCTGCCGCTCTACGGCATCTTCACCAAGGCCGGCGAGGACGGCTGGAAGGGCTTCGTCCCCGTCCTGAACACGATCGTGCTGCTCAAGATCGCCGGGCGCCCGCTCTGGTGGATCCTGCTCCTGCTCGTCCCCGTCGTGAACATCGTCGTCGCGGTCGTCCTGTGGAACGACGTCGCGAAGTCCTTCGGCCATGGCACGGGCTTCACCGTCGGCCTCGTGCTGCTCCCGCTGATCTTCCTCTACGTCCTCTGGCTCGACGGCAGCACCTACCGCGGCCCGGCCGCGGCGCAGGTGACGGCGAGCCCCGCCGTCGCCTGACGCGCACGCACCACCCGCAGGAACACCTCGCACGCACCACCGGCACGCACGGCCCGGTCGCCCCGCTCGGGGCGGCCGGGCCGTGGTGCGTCACCGCGACGGCGTGCCCGTCAGGCGTCCGCGAGCCCGCCGCCGACCCACGAGCGGATCGCCGCGGCGTCGCCCGACGTCAGCTCCATGCGCGCGCCGCGGCACAGGCCGATGACGTTGTCGGCCCACGCCCGTGCGACGTCCCGCGGCGCGCGCGGCTCCGACAGCGCGAGGCCGACGTACAGCACGCCGGAGATCACGAAGTTCACGGTCGACCGGCCGACCTTGGCGCCCGCCTGCTGGCACGCCTCGTGCACGCGCCGCGACGTCGTCACGCGGTCGAACGGGTGCGCGGACACGTCGGCGGCCAGCGTCTCGAGCAGCACGCGGTACTGCGCCTGGCTCAGGCCCGGCGTGTCGGTCACGGCGATGACCTGGCGCTGCAGGTCGGTCGGGTCGGTGTCCGCGACCGCGCCCGGCAGGTCGGCCTCGCCGAAGCGGCGCGCGTCCCAGACGTGGCCGGGCGGGCGCGTGGAGACGCCGAGCTCGGGCAGCGTGCGGGTCAACCAGGCGGTGAACCCGCCGGCGCCGGCCCACTGCGTGGCGGTCATGCTCGGGTCGGCGGTGAGGGCGGCCTGCGCGACCGCGCCCAGGGGGACGGGGCCGTCGGCCGTGCGGACGTGGCGCAGGACGGCGCGGCGCGCGCGGGCCCCCCCCCGCGACGGGGGGCCGTCAGCGGCGCACGACGGG
>NZ_JBFTEP010000049.1:0-25807 GCF_047229365.1 Cellulomonas pasadenensis
GTCGTGCCCGTGCCGTCGACCGCCGCCGCCCGCCGACGCCGCGGCCGCGCCCCCGTCGACGTCCTCGCCGCCGGGGTGGTGGAGGGCCTGCGTGCCGGCGGCCGCACGGCCGGTGTGGGCCGGGTGCTGGCCCGCCGCGGCGGGGCGGACCTCGCCGGCCTGGGCGCGCGCGACCGGGTCCGGGCGGTCGCAGGGAGGGTCCGGGTGCGGCGTCCGCAGGAGCTCGGTGGGACCGTCGTGGTGCTCGTGGACGACGTGCTGACGACGGGCGCGACGCTCGCCGCGTGCGTGCGCGAGCTGCGGGGGGCGGGCGCCGACGTCGTCGGCTGCTGCGTGCTCGCCGCGACGCCGCCGCCGTCCCGCGCCCGCGCCGCGCCGCCGACCGGGACCTCGGTCCCGGACCCGTGACCAGGAGGGCCGCCCGCGCCCGCACGGGGGACGGCAGGTGCGCCCGGCCGTGCGCGGCGGAGTGCGGCCCGGGGGCTCCCGGCGTTAGCGTGGTGCCTTGGGAACGACGCCCCGCGCGACCGTCCTCGCTGGTCGGACGTGTGCGCGGCGAGGGAGGTGATGCCGCTCCTGTGCCCCTCGCGGGGCCACAGACGTACGTCCCGCCCGGGCGGGTGCATCCCGCCCCTGACCTCCCCAGGAGGCCCCCATGGAGATCGTGGTCGCCGGCCGGCACACCGAGGTGTCCCCGCGGTATCGCGCACACCTCGAGAACAAGCTCGCCAAGATCGAGCAGCTGGCCCCGCGCGCGCAGCGCGTCGACGTGATCGTGTCGCACGAGCCGAACCCCCGGCAGTCGGACAGCAGCGAGAGGGTGGAGATCACCGTCGTGGACAAGGGCCCGGTGATCCGCGCCGAGGCCTGCTCCGACGACGCGTACGCCGCCCTGGACCTCGCTCTGGGCAGGCTGATCGAGCGGCTGCGACGCTCGCGTGACCGGCGCAAGGCGCACCGCAGCCACGGTCAGGCGGTCCCCGCCGACGCGATGCCCCTGGAGCCGGGGGACCTGCCCGACGACGCGCCCGCGCCCGAGCCCGAGCCGGCGCGCGACGAGGACGGGGTGCTGGAGACGACGCTCGGCGACTCGCCCGTCGTCATCCGCGAGAAGATCCACCGCGCGCAGCCGATGACGGTGGACGACGCGCTCTACGAGATGGAGCTCGTCGGGCACGACTTCTACCTCTTCGTCGACGCCGAGACGGCTCAGCCCGCGGTCGCCTACCGGCGGCGCGGCTGGAGCTACGGCGTCATCAAGCTCGACGCGCCAGTGCGTGACGCGGGCGGCGCGGCGGAGGCCGTCGCCGGCTGACCGCTCGCAGCGCACCGGTACGGCAGCACGGGGCGGTGGCCGCACGGCGGTCGCCGCCCCGTGGCGTGCCCGCCGGTCGCGCCCGGCCGGCCGTGTCGGTGGGGCGCGGCAGGATGCCGTCATGAGCGCCGTGCACCCGCGTCCCGAGCCGCGCGAGATGCTGACCGTCGCGCAGGTGCGCCGTGCGGCGCTCCGGGCGTCCGGGCTCGACCGGCCGCGGCCCGTGCGCGACGGCCCGGTCGGCACCCGGGGGCTGCAGGCGGTCGTGGACCGGCTCGGCCTGCTGCAGATCGACTCGGTGAACGTCCTCGCGCGGGCGCACCTCATGCCGGTGCACGCGCGCCTCGGCCCGTGGGACGTCACGGCGCTGGACCGTGCGAGCGGCACCGCGCCGCGCCGGCTCGTGGAGACGTGGGCCCACGAGGCCTCGTTCGTGCCGCCCGCGACGTTCCGCGACCTCGGGTTCAAGCACGAGGCCTGGCGCGCCCGGGCGGCGAGCCAGGGCGCGCAGATCCACGGCGTGCCCCTCGACTGGGCGCCCGAGGTCACGGAGGTGCGTGCGCTCGTCGACGCGCAGGGCCCGGTCACGGCGCGCGAGGCGCACGAGCTCATGGGCGCCCGGCACGCCCGGTCGACCGAGCAGTGGGGCTGGAACTGGACGGTCGCCAAACGCGTGCTGGAGTACCTGTTCGCGATCGGCGAGCTGACCTCGGCGGGGCGCAACGCCCAGTTCGAGCGCCGCTACGACCGGGCGGACCGGGTGCTGCCGCCGGCCGTCCGCGGCCTGCCGCCGGCGGACGAGGGCGACGCGCGGCGCCGGCTCGCCGCGACGGCGGCCCGCGCGCACGGGGTGGCGACGGTGCGCACGCTCGCCGACCACTGGCGCACCCGGGTCGACCGTACGCAGGCCGCCGTCGACGAGCTGGTCGAGGACGGCGTGCTCGTCCCCGTGCGCGTCGCGGGGTGGGCGGCGACGGCCTACCGGCACGTCGACGCGACCGTGCCGCGCCGGGCGACCGGGCGGGCGCTGCTCAGCCCGTTCGACCCGCTCGTGTGGGAGCGGGCGCGCACCGAGGAGCTCTTCGGCCTGCGGTACCGCATCGAGATCTACGTGCCGGCCGAGCGCCGCGTGTGGGGCTACTACGTGCTGCCGTTCCTGCTCGGCGACCGTCTCGAGGCGCTCGTCGACCTCAAGGCCGACCGGGGTCAGGGGGTGCTGCGCGTCGCGGCCGCCCACCGCGCGCCGGCCGGCCCGCCCGAGGGCGACGTGCACGACGACGCGTCCGTGGCGCGCGAGCTCGTCGCCGAGCTCCGCACGCTCGCGACCTGGCTCGGCCTCGGCGACGTCCGGGCGGACGGCGCGGCGGGGGACCTCGTGGCCCCGCTCACGGCGGCGCTGCACGCGGGGGCGGACCCCCTGCCGTGACGCACGACGGCACCCGCACGGCCCGGGGCGGTGTGACGGGCGCCCCACGGCGCCCCCGCACTCGCCTACGATGGACCGCGCCCGGTCGAGCGACCGGGACACGGACCGCCCCGGCGCTGCGCGCGGACGGGGCGCAGCACGTCGGGAGAGATGCGTGACGGCGATCCTCGAGAAGGTCCTCCGGCTGGGCGAGGGACGGGTCCTCAAGAAGCTCTCCGGCATCGCCGCGCAGGTCAACGCCCTCGAGGACAGCTTCACGTCCCTGTCGGACGCCGAGCTGCGCGAGGAGACCGACCGCTTCAAGGCCCGGCTGGCCGACGGCGAGTCGGTCGACGACCTGCTGCCCGAGGCGTTCGCCGCGGTGCGCGAGGCGTCGCGCCGCACGCTCGGCCTGCGCCACTTCGACGTCCAGCTCATGGGCGGTGCCTCCCTGCACCTCGGCAACATCGCCGAGATGCGCACCGGTGAGGGCAAGACCCTCGTGGCCACGGCGCCCGCCTACCTCAACGCGCTGTCCGGCAAGGGCGTCCACGTCGTCACCGTGAACGACTACCTCGCCGGCTACCAGGCCGACCTCATGGGCCGCGTCTACCGGTTCCTCGGCCTGACGACCGGCACGATCCTGGCCAACATGACGCCCGCGCAGCGTCGCGAGCAGTACGCCGCCGACATCACGTACGGCACCAACAACGAGTTCGGCTTCGACTACCTGCGCGACAACATGGCGTGGAGCGTCGACGAGCTCGTGCAGCGCGGCCACCACTTCGCGATCGTCGACGAGGTCGACTCGATCCTCATCGACGAGGCCCGCACGCCGCTCATCATCTCCGGGCCCGCGTCGGGCGACACGAACCGCTGGTACGCGGAGTTCGCCAAGGTCGTCCGCCGCCTGCAGCCCGAGCGCGACTACGAGGTCGACGAGAAGAAGCGCACGGTCGGCGTCCTCGAGCCGGGCATCGAGCGCGTCGAGGACTACCTCGGCATCGACAACCTCTACGAGTCGCTCAACACGCCGCTCATCGGCTTCCTCAACAACGCCATCAAGGCGAAGGAGCTGTTCAAGCGCGACAAGGACTACGTCGTGATGAACGGCGAGGTCCTCATCGTCGACGAGCACACCGGCCGCATCCTCGCCGGCCGTCGCTACAACGAGGGCATGCACCAGGCGATCGAGGCGAAGGAGGGCGTGGCGATCAAGGCCGAGAACCAGACCCTCGCCACGATCACGCTGCAGAACTACTTCCGCCTGTACGACAAGCTCGGCGGCATGACCGGCACGGCCGAGACCGAGGCCGCCGAGTTCCAGGGCACGTACAAGCTGGGTGTCGTCCCGATCCCCACGAACCGGCCGATGATCCGCATCGACCAGAAGGACCTCGTGTACAAGAGCGAGGAGGGCAAGTTCGACGCGGTCGTCGCGGACATCGTCGAGCGCCACGCCAAGGGGCAGCCCGTCCTCGTCGGCACGACGAGCGTGGAGAAGTCCGAGCTGCTGTCGTCCAAGCTGAAGAAGCAGGGCGTCCCGCACGAGGTCCTCAACGCGAAGCAGCACGCGCGGGAGGCGGCGATCGTCGCGCAGGCGGGCCGCAAGGGCGCCGTCACGGTCGCGACGAACATGGCCGGGCGCGGCACCGACATCATGCTCGGCGGCAACGCCGAGTTCATGGCCGTCGCGGCGCTCGCCGAGCGCGGGCTCGACCCGGCGGAGAACGCGGAGGAGTACGAGGCCGCCTGGCCCGACGCCCTCGCGGAGGCGAAGGCGGCCGTCGCGGCGGAGCACGAGGAGGTCACCGAGCTCGGCGGCCTGTACGTGCTGGGCACGGAGCGGCACGAGTCCCGCCGCATCGACAACCAGCTGCGCGGCCGGTCGGGCCGTCAGGGCGACCCGGGCGAGTCCCGCTTCTACCTGTCGATGCAGGACGACCTCATGCGGCTGTTCAACTCGGGGCTCGCCGAGTCGATGATGACGCGCGCGGGCTTCCCGGAGGACATGCCGCTGGAGTCGAAGATCGTCACGCGCGGCATCCAGTCCGCGCAGTCGCAGGTCGAGGCCCGCAACTTCGAGATCCGCAAGAACGTGCTCAAGTACGACGACGTCATGTCGCGCCAGCGCGAGGTCATCTACGAGCAGCGTCGCCGCGTGCTCGAGGGCGAGGACCTGCAGGAGCAGCTCGCGCACTTCCGCACCGACGTCCTCACGGACTACATCGCGTCGGCGACCGCCGAGGGCCGGCCGGAGGACTGGGACCTCGATGCGCTGTGGACGGCGCTCAAGGGCGTGTACCCGGTCTCGATCACGCCCGACGAGGTCGTCGACGCGGCCGGCGGCGAGACCCGGCTGTCGACCGAGCTGCTGACGCGCGAGGTGCTCTCGGACGCCGAGCACGCGTACGACGAGCGCGAGGCGCAGCTCGGCGCCGACAACATGCGCCAGCTCGAGCGGCGCGTGGTGCTCTCGGTGCTCGACCGCAAGTGGCGCGAGCACCTCTACGAGATGGACTACCTCAAGGAGGGCATCGGGCTGCGCGCGATGGCGCAGCGCGACCCGCTGGTCGAGTACCAGCGCGAGGGCTTCCAGCTCTTCAACGCGATGACGGACGCCATCAAGGAGGAGTCGGTCGCGTACCTGTTCAACCTCGAGGTGCAGGTCGCGCCCGCCGACGGCTCGGCCGAGGCGGTCCAGCCCGGTGCGCCCGTCGTCAGCGTCGAGTCCGCCGCCGCGGCGGCCGGCAGCGCCGGGGCAGCCGCCACGGCACCCCGTCCCGACGCCCCGCCGGCCGGCCGGCTGGTCGCCAAGGGCATCGACGGCCCGGCCGAGCGCACGCCGCTGCAGTACACGGCGCCCTCGGTCGACGGTGACGGGTCGGTCGTCACGCGACGCGACGGCAACGGCGGCCCGTCGGGCGACCGTTCCAGCGGCGCCGGTGCGGCGGACGGCACCAACCGCGCCGACCGCCGCAAGGCCTCGAAGCAGCGCAAGCGCTGACCCCGGCTCGCCGGCGTCGACCCGACGCCACGCCGCCCGGCGCCCGTCCGCAGACCGCGGACGGGCGCCGGCCGCGTCCGGCCACGTCAGCCGATCTCCAGGGTGGTGACCCGCCAGCCGCCGCGGTGCGCCTCCAGGCGCAACGCCACCGCCCGCACGCGTGCGCCGTCGTCGACGACGAGGCACGCCTCGGCGGTACGGGCGTCCACCGCGCACACGCGGACGCGGCGCACCTGCGGGCGTCGCGGCGGTGTCGGGACGCCCGCGCGCCGGGCGAGCGCCGCGCGCTCCTGCACGGCGACGAGCACCCCGGGCGCGAGCCACCGGGCGAGCTGACCCCACGGTCGGCGGCCGAGCACCACCTCGACGCACGCCAGCCCGACGCCGTGCGCGAAGCGGCCGGCGTCCACGGCGGGCTCCGGCCCCGGCTCCTCGTCGGCCGCGTCCGCCACCAGCGCGCGGTCGCTGACGACCAGCCGCACGCGCTCCGCGAGGCTCGGGGGTGCCCCGAGCGGCCGCTCGGCGCGCGGGCGCGGCTCCGCCGGGACGGCGGGCACGAGCCGCAGGCGCGGTGCGCGGACGACGGGTGCGGGCGTCGGTGCCGGCGCGGGCGCCCGCGTCGGGACGGGGGGAGCCGGGGCGCGGGCGGCGTCGGCCGCCGGGGGCACGGGGGTCAGCGTCGTGCGGGCGGGACGCAGGCGGTGGAGCACCGCCTCCACCCCGGTCGGCTCGGCGTCGTGCAGCAGCGTGGTCATCGGGTGCTCCCGTCGGCGTCGGCCGGCACGACGAGCACCTGACCGGGGCGGATGAGGTCGGGGTCGGGGCCCACGGTCGCGGCGTTCGCCGCGTACCAGGCGGGCCAGGCCGCGGCGACGGCGGCGTCGGACGCGTCCGGCCCCAGGTGGCGCGCCGCGACGGCCCAGAGGGTGTCGCCCGGCTGGACGACGACCGTGCCGGTCGACGTGCCGGTGACCTGCTCGGTGGTGGCCCGCTCAGCGGCCTGGCCGGCGGCTGCCTGCTCCGCCCCGGCCGGCGTGCCGACCGGGGAGGGCGCTGCCGACGCGGCGGCCCGGGCAGCGGGCACGGAGGACCCGCGTCCGGCGGCGGGTGCGGCGGGCGAGGAGTCCGTCGGTGCCCCGACGGGCGACGCGGCGTCGTCGGCGGGCGACGCCGCCGGGAGGGACGTGGCCGGGTCGGGTGACGGTACGCCGGCGTGGTCGGGTGCGGTGTCGCCGGCGCCACCACGCGCGGTCGCCGCCGTGGCGGGCGCGTCGTGCGCGTCTCGCGGGCCGGGCGTGGCCTCCGTCGACGGACCGGCGGTCGCGGGCGCCGCGGAGGTCGGTGCCCAGCCGAGGTCGGTGACGTCCAGGACGACACCGCCCTCGGCGACCGCGGCGCCGGCGTCGCCGGACGGGGCGGCGTGCGCGCCGGTCGCGGCGCCCACCCCCACGGCCGCGACGACCGCGACGGTCAGGGCCCTGCGGACCACCGCCGGGGCGCACCGGCGCACGACGGCCTCGCCGTGGCTCCAGGCGCGTCCGCCCGCCCGCACCAGGGCGCACGCCCCGGCGAGGACGGCGGTCGCGCCGATCCACGCTGCGGCGACGGCGCCGACGAGGAGCACGGCTGCCGCGACCGTCCCGTCCACGCGCCGCAGCGGCGGCGCGAGGAGGGCGGGCAGGGCGTGGGTGGCGGCGAGCACGGCGACCACGGTCGCGAGGAGCCCGCCCACCAGCAGCGTCGTGGCGAGCGCCGCGGCACGGCCGGACGAGCCGGTGGGCGGGCGGGAGGTGGGGCGGGTCATCGGCATCCTCGCGATCGTGCAGTTTGATGTCGTTTGATGCAGGAAGAGTGCCCTAGGTGTACCGACGGGCGGGTTGCTTGTCCACAGATGTCCGCTCTGTGGCACTCACGCGAGTCGCGCGTCGACGGGGCGTTACCGTCCGCGCATGCGGTGGGAGCGGCTGTTCGCCGACCTCGAGGGCCAGCTGGCCGCCGGCGTGGCCGAGCAGGGGCGCTGGGACGTCGCGGACCTCGTCCGCGCGGAGCGGGCGCAGGTCGGGCTCGTGGACCGGCTCCGCGCCGCCGTGGGTGCGCGCGTGCGGGTGCGTCTCGCCGACGGCGGCGAGCCGCTGGAGGGCGAGGTCGTCGACGCGGGCACGGACTGGCTGCTGCTGGGCGTGGCCGGCCACCGCCGCGCCGTCGTCCCCCTGACCGCGCTCGACGTCGTGTCAGGCCTGCCGGTCGCGGTCGCGCCACCGGCCGGGCGCGTGGAGAGCAGGCTCGGGCTGGCTCACGTGCTGCGCGCGCTCGCCCGTGACCGCGCCTCGGTGACCGTGCGGACCCGCGGCGGGATGCTCACGGGACGCGTCGAGCGCGTCGGGGCGGACCACGTCGACCTGACGCCCGACGCCGCCGGGTCGGGGTGGTCGACGGTCACGTTCGGGGCTCTCTGCGCGGTCGTGTCCGCATGAGCGGGCGAGGCGGCCGCGCGCGCGGCGGCCAGCGGGAGCAGGGGCCCGGCCGGAGGGCGGGGTCAGCCCGGCGCGTCGCCCGGCGTGCTCGCGTGCGCGTTGCGTGCGCGGGTCTGCTCGTACATGCGCTCGATGTACCTCTCGAGCTCCGTGGCCTCGACGCGCCACTGCAGACGTCCGCCGATCTGGATCGCCGGCAGCTCGCCGGAGCGCACCAGGGCGTACGCCTGGGGCGCCGAGACGTTGAGGATCTCGGACACGTCGGCGAGCGTCAGGAACCGCGGGGCCATGGCGGCAGTCTGGCACGCAGGGCAGCGCCCGCCCCGTCGTCCACAGGCACCGCCCGGCGGCCGCCGCGCCGCTCCCGCGGTGCGCCACACTCGGCTCGCCCGCACCGCCGCTGAGCTCGTACCGCCGCCGCCCGTACCGCCCCGATCCCGTCCCTCGCCCCGTCCTCCCGTGGAGACCCCGTGGACACCACCGTGCTCGACCTCCCCGCACCGACCGCGGTGCGGCTGCGCCGCCCCGGCTGGCGCGACCCGCGCCTGCTCGTCGGCCTCGTGCTGATCGCCGGGTCGGTCGCGCTCGGCAGCTGGGCCGTCGGCGCCGCCCAGCGGACGGTGCCCGTGTGGGTCGCGCGCGACGTCCTCGCACCGGGTGACGCGCTGGACCCGGACGACCTCGTGCTCGCCGACGTGCGCCTGGGCGCCGCGGCGGACCGCTACCTGCGGGCCGACGCGGACCTGCCGCCGGACCGCGTGGTGCTCCGGACGGTCGACGCGGGTGAGCTCGTGCCGGTGGCCGCCGTCGGGTCGGCGGACGCGCTCGCGGTGCGGCCGGTGGCCGTGCCCCTGACGGGTCCGGCGTCGCGCGGCCTCGTCGCGGGTGCGTCGGTCGACGTCTGGTGGACGCCGTCCGGTGCGGACGCGGCCACGGCCGACGCCGCGCCGGCCGATGCCGCGCCCCGCCAGCTCGCCTCGGCGCTCACCGTCGCGGAGGTCAGCGCGCCCGACGGCGCGTTCGGCACGGGCGGGAGCCGCACGGTCCACGTGCTGGTGCCGACCGACGACCTGCCCGCGGTGCTGGCCGCGCTCGCCGGCGACGGCGTGGTCGACGTCGTGCCCGTACCGGGCAGCGGGGGCTGACGTGGGCGTCGGTGTGCTGTGCGCGGTCCAGGGGGCCGCGGAGTCGGCGATCGTGCAGGCGGTGGAGGGGTCGGGCGGCCGCCTGTCCGTCACCCGCCGCTGCGCCGACCTCACCGAGCTGCTCGCCGCCGCCGAGGCGGGCCTCGGGGGTCTCGCGGTCGTGTCGGCGGACCTCGAACGGCTCGACCGGGAGGCGGTCGCGGTCCTGCACCGCTGCGGCGTGCGCGTCGTCGGCCTGGGCGACCCGACGCGCCCGTGGCTCGCGGAGCGCCTCGCGGCGCACGGCGCGGACCTGGTCGTCGACGTGCCCGCGGACGCCGACGCGGTCGTCCGGGACGCCCTCGGCGTGCTCGCGGGCGACGCGCCCGCGCGCCCCGCCGCGGCCCCGGACCCGGTGCCCGTGAGCCGACCCGGCGCGACCGTGGCGGTGTGGGGGCCGACCGGGGCGCCGGGACGCACGTTCGTCGCGGTCAACGTCGCCGCGGAGCTCGCCGCTCTGGGGCTCGACGTCCTGCTCGTCGACGCCGACACGTACGGCGGCGTCGTCGCGCAGGTCCTCGGCGTGCTGGACGAGTCCCCGGGGCTCGCCGCGGCGGCGCGCGCCGCCGGTCAGGGGGCGCTCGACCTCCCGACGCTCGCCCGGCTGGCTCCGGTCGTGCTGCCGCGCCTGCGGCTGCTCTCGGGCGTCGCGCGCGCGGACCGGTGGCCCGAGCTGCCCGGGTCGTCGCTCGAGGAGGTCCTGCGCGTCGCCCGCGGCCTCGCCGACGTCACCGTGGTCGACACCGGTTTCGCGATCGAGCAGGACGAGGTGCTCAGCTACGACACCCGCGCGCCCGTGCGCAACGCGGCCACCCTCACGGCGCTCGAGCAGGCGGACCTCGTGCTCGTCGTCGGCGCCGCCGACCCGGTGGGCGTCCAGCGGCTCGTCCGCGCACTGGGGGAGGCGTCCGAGAAGGGCCTCGCGGTGACGCGGCGGGTCGTCGTCAACCGGCTGCGGCCCACCGTGGCGGGCCCCCGCCCGGCGGAGTCGGTCGCCGCCGCGCTGGCGCGGTACGCGGGGGTGCACGACGTGGCGCTCGTCCCCGACGACCGCGCGGCGGCCGACGCGGCGCTGCTCGAGGGGCGGGCGCTGCGGGAGGTCGCGCCGGGCTCGCCGGCGCGTCGCAGCCTGGCCGCGCTGGCGGCGGAGGTCGCGACGACGGTCGGCGCGGAGGCGCGCACGACCGTCGCGTGACGCCCGCTGACGGCACACTGTGTGCGTGCGCGTCTATCTTCCCGTGACCCTCGACGAGCTGCAGGACACCGCCCCGGTCCTCCTCGCGCCCCGCCCGGCCCACGCCGTCACCGCCGCCCTGCGCGCCGCGTGGGCGGAGGAGGACGAGGAGGGCTGGGAGTACGCCGCGCAGGCGAGCGCCGCCGACGGGAGCCTCGTGCTGCTCGCGGGCCGCCCGGCGGCGCCGCGCCTGCGGGTCGTCGTCGCTGCCGACGTCCCCGACGCGTGCGTCACCGCCCCGTCGACCACGACCGTGCCGTCGGCGGTCGAGGTCGTCTGCGGCGTCGCCCTGGAGCAGGTCGCGAGCATCCACGTCGACGAGCCGGAGGCGGTGCCGGACGTCGCCGCGGCCGCCGGCGGGGACGAGGAGGCGCTGGAGCGTCTCGAGGAGCGGGACCTGCTCTGGTACGACGTGACGGAGGTGCTGGACATCCCGCGCGGGTGAGGTCGGTCACGAACGACCGTCCCGCGCCGCCCGGAGCCGTGACCGGTTGGACCGACCGGCCGTCGCTCGGGTAGTGTCCACTGCCGGTGCGGCGCCCACGGGTGCGGCACCGGAACTCTGCGACAGCACCCGTCCCGATGTCCGCATCGGGGCAGGGGACGGTGCCGGGAACGGTATCGGTGCAGGTCACAGGCCATGGGGTATGGTGTAATTGGCAGCACGACTGATTCTGGTTCAGTTAGTCTAGGTTCGAGTCCTGGTACCCCAGCGCAGCTCACGGAGTCATCCGCGAGCGGCTCGGACACCCGCCGTACGCGGCGGATCCGGCTCCGGCCCGAGTTGTCGACTCGGACGGGACGTCGGGTAGAGTGTTCACACGGCACACAGCCCACGGGTTGTGCGCAAGGCCCCCGTTGTGTAGCGGCCTAGCACGCCGCCCTCTCACGGCGGTAGCGCCGGTTCGAATCCGGTCGGGGGTACGTCCGAGGCCCGGTCACCACCAGGTGACCGGGCCTCGCTGGTTCTCCGCCCGCGACGTCCCCGCCCGCGGCCGGGGCAGTGGCGTCGCGGAGCTGCGTGGTCCGGTGCTGCATCGTCCGGCGCCGCGTCGTCGGGTGCCGCGTCGTCGTCGACCGCCGGTGTCCTCCGGGGGCAGCACGACGCCCCGGTCGCGGTGACCGGGGCGTCGAGGGAGCGGCGACGGCGCTGCGGCGGTGCCCGCCGCGTCAGTCCGCGGTGCGGCGCAGCACCTCGGTGAGGCGGTTCGCGGCGGACACGACGGCGGCCGCGTGCAGCCGGCCGGGCTGGCGCGACAGGCGCTCGAGCGGCCCGGACACGGACACGGCCGCGACGACGCGGCCGGACGGGCCGCGGACGGGCGCGGAGACCGACGCCACGCCGACCTCGCGCTCGGAGACCGACTGCGCCCACCCGCGGCGCCGCACGCCGGAGAGGATGGTGGCGGTGAACTTCGCGCCCTGCAGGCCGCGGTGCAGCCGGTCGGGCTCCTCCCACGCGAGCAGCACCTGGGCGGCCGAGCCGGCCTGCATCGTCAGCGTCGCGCCGACCGGGATCGAGTCGCGCAGCCCGATGGGACGCTCGGCGGCGGCGACGCAGATGCGCTGGTCGCCCTGCCGGCGGTACAGCTGCGCGCTCTCGCCGGTGTGGTCGCGCAGCAGCGCGAGGACGGGTCCCGCGGCGGCCAGCAGGCGGTCCTCGCCGGCGGCGGTCGAGAGCTCGGACAGGCGCGGTCCGAGGATGAAACGGCCCTGCAGGTCGCGTGCCACGAGCCGGTGGTGCTCGAGTGCGACGGCGAGGCGGTGGGCGGTGGGGCGCGCCAGATGGGTCGCCGCGACGAGCTGTGCGAGGGTCGCCGGACCGGCCTCGAGAGCGCTCAGCACCGACGCGGCCTTGTCCAGGACGCCGACTCCGCTAGAGTTGTCCATAGGTCGATATTGACGTCTCGCAGGCTGAGATGCAAGACGGCACGCGAGACAGGGCCCGATCGCCGGGCCACGACGAACCGGGGCCCCCGCCCGGAGGAGAGGAACTGACGAGATGGCCGGCACGCTGGCGGAGAAGGTCTGGGACGCGCACGTCGTGCGCCGCGGCACGGACGGTGCGCCCGACCTGCTGTACATCGACCTCCACCTGGTCCACGAGGTGACGAGTCCGCAGGCCTTCGAGGGGCTGCGGCTCGCGGGCCGCCCGCTGCGCCGCCCGGACCTCACGATCGCGACCGAGGACCACAACACCCCGACGCTCGACATCGACCGTCCCATCGCCGACACGACGAGCCGCACGCAGATCGAGACGCTGCGCCGCAACGCCGCGGAGTTCGGGGTCCGCATCCACTCCCTGGGTGACGCGGACCAGGGCATCGTGCACCAGGTCGGCCCGCAGCTCGGGCTCACGCAGCCGGGCCTGACGGTCGTCTGCGGCGACTCGCACACCTCGACGCACGGCGCGTTCGGCGCCCTGGCGTTCGGCATCGGGACGAGCGAGGTCGAGCACGTGCTGGCCACGCAGACGCTGCCGCTGGCGCCGTTCAGGACCATGGCGATCACCGTCGACGGTCAGCTGCCGCCGGGGGCCACGGCGAAGGACATCATCCTCGCGATCATCGCGAAGATCGGCACGGGCGGCGGGCAGGGCTACGTGCTCGAGTACCGCGGCGAGGCCATCCGCTCCCTCTCGATGGAGGGGCGCATGACGATCTGCAACATGTCGATCGAGGCCGGCGCGCGCGCGGGCATGATCGCGCCCGACGAGACGACGTTCGAGTACCTCAAGGGCCGCCCGCACGCGCCCGAGGGTGCCGACTGGGACGCCGCCGTCGAGTACTGGCGCACGCTGCGCACCGACGACGACGCGGTCTTCGACGCCGAGGTCGTGCTCGAGGCGGCCGACCTGGAGCCGTTCGTCACGTGGGGCACCAACCCCGGGCAGGGCCTGCCGCTGTCGGGCTCGGTCCCGGTGCCGGAGGAGATCGCCGACGAGAACGAGCGCGTGGCCGCCGAGCGGGCGATCGAGTACATGGGCCTCACGCCGGGCCAGCCGCTGCGTTCCATCCCCGTCGACACGGTCTTCATCGGGTCCTGCACGAACGGCCGCATCGAGGACCTGCGCGCGGTCGCCAAGGTCGTCGAGGGCCGCAAGAAGGCGGACGACGTCCGCGTGCTCGTCGTCCCGTCCTCGGCGCGTGTGCGCCTGCAGGCCGAGGCCGAGGGGCTCGACCGGATCTTCCTCGACTTCGGTGCCGAGTGGCGCAACGCCGGCTGCTCGATGTGCCTGGGCATGAACCCCGACCAGCTCGCGCCGGGGGAGCGCTCGGCGTCGACGTCGAACCGCAACTTCGAGGGCCGGCAGGGCAAGGGCGGCCGCACGCACCTCGTCTCGCCGCTCGTCGCGGCCGCGACCGCCATCCGCGGCACGCTGTCGTCCGTCGCGGACCTCGGCCCCGACGTCCCCGTCCCCGACGGCAGCCCGCTCGTGCGCACCGACGCCGCCCTCCAGTCCGCCTGACGCCCCGCACCGAACAGGACCACCCTCATGGAGAAGTTCACCCAGCACACCGGCGTCGGCGTCCCGCTGCGGCGCAGCAACGTCGACACGGACCAGATCATCCCGGCCGTGTACCTCAAGCGGGTCACCCGCACGGGCTTCGAGGACGCGCTGTTCGCGGCGTGGCGCGGGGACCCGGCGTTCGTCCTCAACCAGGACGCGTACCGCGCCGGCTCGGTGCTCGTGGCCGGCCCGGACTTCGGCACGGGCTCGTCGCGCGAGCACGCCGTGTGGGCGCTCAAGGACTACGGGTTCCGCGTCGTGATCGCGTCGCGGTTCGCGGACATCTTCCGCGGCAACTCCGGCAAGCAGGGCCTGCTCGCGGCACAGGTCGCGCAGGAGGACGTCGAGCTGCTGTGGAAGGTCCTCGAGACGCGACCGGGCACCGAGGTGACCGTCGACCTCGAGGCGCGCACCGTCACGGCCGACGACGTCGTGGTGCGCTTCCAGGTCGACGACTACACGCGCTGGCGCCTGATGGAGGGCCTCGACGACATCGGCCTCACGCTGCAGCACGTCGACGAGATCACCGCGTTCGAGGAGCGCCGCGAGCCGTGGCGCCCGCGGACGCTGCCCGCCAAGCACCTGCCGCCCGTCGAGGTGCGCCCCGCGCGCCCCGTGGTCGGCGTGGAGATCGGTACGACGCGCCTGGCCTGAGCTGAGCCGCGCGGTCGGACGGCGCGGCGCGTCCGCGCCACCTCCCGGACCCGCCCGCTACCGTGGCCACGAGCGCGGTGAGCGCACGGGTCCGGGAGGAGCGTCGGACATGGCGGGCAAGCACGAGATCGTGGAGCGGGTGGCGGCGCGGACCGCCGACGGCGGCGGCACGCGCGCGCAGGCGTCGGAGGCGGTCGAGGCGGTGCTCACGGAGATCACCGCGGCGCTCGTCGCGGGTGAGCGCGTCACCCTGACCGGCTTCGGGACCTTCGAACCCGTGGCTCGCGCCGAACGGTTCGCCCGGAACCCGCGGACCGGCGAGACGGTCCGCGTGGCCGCCACGACGGTCACGCGGTTCCGGCCGGGCGCCGGGCTGCGGGCCGCGGTCGCCGCGCACGACGCCGGCACGTCCGCCACCTCCGGCGCGTCCCCCGGTGGTGCGGCGTCGTCGACCGCGGGCGAGACCGGGCACCCGCGCGCGATCGCGGTCGCCGGCACGCCCGCGACGGTGGGGAAGCAGGGCAAGAAGGAGCGGAAGGCGGCCGCGAAGGCCGCCACGAGGGCGGACGGCGCCCGGGAGACCGGCAAGAAGGCCGCGGCCGGGAAGGCCGGCAAGAAGGCCGAGGTCGTGAAGACCGGCAAGAACGCGGCCGGCGACGCGACGACCGGCAAGAAGTCCGACAGCGGCGCGAAGGCCGGCAGGAAGGCCGCGGCCGGGAGGACCGGCAAGAAGGCCGACGCCACGAAGAACGGCAAGAAGAGCGGCGCCGGCGCGAAGCCCCGCGCCGGGTCGAAGGCCGCGCGCGCGACGGCCACGCGCTAGTCCGCAGCTCGTCTGCCACCCGGGCGCCCCGCGCGCCCGACCCGGAGCCCTGCCACGAATGTGAGAGTTTCGCGAGGACCCGGCGCCGCGCCACCGTCGTGGCCGGGCACGGGTCCCGCGTAGGGGAGCATGTGACCATGACCGACCTGCTGTACGTCGACGGTGGCAACCCGCTGCGCGGAGAGATCACCGTCCGCGGCGCCAAGAACTTCGTCTCCAAGGCGATGGTCGCCGCGCTCCTGGGCGAGACCCCGAGCGAGCTGCGCAACGTGCCGCAGATCCGCGACGTGGCCGTCGTCACGGGCCTGCTGGAGCTGCACGGCGTCCGCGTGGACGCCGACGCGGAGGGCGGCGTGCTGCGCCTCGACCCCACGGACGTCGAGCAGGCCCACGTGGCCGACATCGACGCGCACGCCGGCTCGAGCCGCATCCCGATCCTCTTCTGCGGCCCGCTGCTGCACCGCCTCGGGGAGGCGTTCATCCCCGACCTGGGCGGCTGCCGGATCGGCGACCGGCCGATCAACTACCACCTCGACATCCTGCGCCAGTTCGGCGCCGTCGTGGACAAGACGGACAACGGCATCCACATCCGCGCGCCGCGCCGGCTGCAGGGCACCAAGATCGCGCTGCCCTACCCGAGCGTGGGCGCCACCGAGCAGCTCCTGCTGACGGCGGTGCGGGCCGAGGGCATCACGGAGCTGTCGAACGCGGCGATCGAGCCCGAGATCATGGACCTCATCAACGTGCTGCAGAAGATGGGCGCGATCATCTCCGTCGCGACGGACCGCGTGATCCGCATCGAGGGCGTGGACCGCCTCGTCGGGTTCCAGCACACCGCGCTGTCGGACCGCATCGAGGCCGCCTCGTGGGCGTCCGCGGCGCTGGCCACGGGCGGCGACGTGTACGTCCGGGGTGCGACGCAGCCCGAGATGACGACGTTCCTCAACACCTTCCGCAAGGTCGGCGGCGAGTTCACGATCGACGACGACGGCATCCGGTTCTTCCACCCGGGCGGCGACCTGCGCTCGATCCAGCTCGAGACCGACGTCCACCCGGGGTTCATGACCGACTGGCAGCAGCCGCTCGTCGTGGCGCTGACGCAGGCCCGCGGCCTGTCGATCGTGCACGAGACGGTGTACGAGAACCGCTTCGGCTTCGTCGACGCGCTCGTCGGCATGGGTGCGACGATCCAGGTCTACAAGGAGTGCCTGGGCGGACGACCCTGCCGGTTCGGGCAGCGGAACTTCTACCACTCGGCCGTCATCTCGGGGCCCACGCCGCTGTCCGCGGCGGAGATCGAGGTGCCGGACCTGCGCGGCGGGTTCAGCCACCTCATCGCCGCCCTGACGGCCAAGGGCACGTCGGCGGTGCGCGGCATCAGCCTCATCGACCGCGGCTACGAGCGCTTCACCGACAAGCTCGACGCGCTGGGCGCGCAGTTCAGCCGGGAGCCGGTCTCCACGCGCTGACGCAGCCCGCACCCGCAGGCACCCACGGGGCCGGTCGCTCGCGCGGCCGGCCCCGTGCGCGTCCGGCGACGGGGCGGGCGGCGGCTACGATCTGCCCGTGCCGTCGCCGCTGCGTTCCAACCGTGCCTACCGCACCGTCGCGCGCATCGTGCGGCCCTTCCTCTTCTCCACCACGCGTGCCGACTGGCACGGCGGTGAGCACCTGCCGACGGACCGCGGTTTCATCGCGGCGTCGAACCACATGACCGAGGTCGACCCGCTGACGCTCGCGCACTACCTCTGGGACCACGGGCACGTGCCCCGCATCCTCGCGAAGGCGTCGCTGTTCTCCGTGCCGGTCGTCGGCCCGGCGCTGCGTGCGACGGGCCAGATCCCCGTGCACCGGGAGACGTCGTCGGCGGGGGACTCGCTGCGCGCGGCCGTCGCGGCGCTCGCCGACGGGGAGTGCGTGGCCGTGTTCCCCGAGGGCACGCTGACGCGCGACCCCGACCTGTGGCCGATGGTCGCGCGCACGGGCGTCGCCCGCCTCGCCCTCACCACGCGGGCACCCGTCATCCCGATCGCGCAGTGGGGCCCGCAGGACCTGCTGGCCCGCTACGGCAAGGTGCTGAGGCCCGTCCCGCGCAAGAAGGTGACGGTCGTCGCGGGACCGCCCGTGGACCTCTCCGACCTGTACGACCGCCCGCAGGACACCGCGACGCTGCGGGAGGCGACGCGCCGCGTGATGGCGGCGATCACCGCGCAGCTCGAGCAGGTCCGCGGCGAGCAGGCGCCCGCCGAGCCGTTCGACATGCGGCGGTCGCGGGGCGGGGACGCCGCGTGACGGCCGTCGACGCGCCGCTGCACGCGGCCGTGCTGGGGTCGGGCAGCTGGGGGACGACCTTCGCGGCCGTCCTGGCCGACGCCGGCTGCACCGTGACGGTGTGGGGCCGCGACGCCGCGACCGTGCGGGAGATCGCCGCCGAGCGCCGCAACAGCCGCTACCTGCCCGGCGTCGCGCTGCCCGCGGGCGTCACCGCCACCGAGGACCCCCGCACCGCGCTGCGCGGCGCGGACGTCGTGGCGGTCGCCGTGCCGTCGCAGCGGGCGCGCGAGGTGCTCTCCCCGCTCGCCGACGCGATCGGGCCGCGGACCGTCGTGGTCTCGCTCATGAAGGGCGTCGAGCTCGACACCGACCGGCGCATGAGCGAGGTCGTCGCCGAGAGCCTGCGGGTGCCGGCGGACCGCGTGGCGGTGCTCTCGGGCCCGAACCTGGCCCGCGAGATCGCGCTGCGGCAGCCGACGGCCACCGTCGTCGCCTCGACGAGCGACGCGACGGCCCGGCTGGTGGCGCGGGCGTGCGCGTCGTCGTACTTCCGCCCGTACACGAACCCCGACGTCGTCGGGGTCGAGCTGTGCGGTGCCGTGAAGAACGTCATCGCGCTCGCGGTGGGCATCTCGCAGGGCCGCGGCATGGGCTACAACACGATGGCGACGGTCATCACGCGCGGGCTGGTCGAGATCACGCGGCTCGGCCTGGCCCTCGGCGCCGACGCGGACACCTTCCCGGGTCTCGCCGGCATGGGCGACCTCATGGCCACGTGCGCGTCGCCCGACTCGCGCAACCACACCCTCGGGGTGCACATCGGGCGCGGCATGTCGCTCGACGACGCGGTCGTGGCGACCGGGGGCACCGCCGAGGGCGTGAAGTCGTGCCGGTCCGTGCTGGAGCTCGCGACGTCGCTGGGCGTCGAGATGCCGATCACCGCGGCGGTCGTGCAGGTGCTGCACGAGGGGCTGCCGGTGGACCGGCTGGCCGGGCTGCTGCTGGCGCGCCCGCACAAGGCGGAGGGCGTCAAGGCGGAGGGGGTCGCGGCGGAGGGCGTGCCGGCGCCCTGACGGGACCGCGCGCCCGCGTCCCGACGGGACCGCGTGCCGGCGCCCTGACGGGACCGCGCGCCGCCGGGAGACGGCGCGCGACCGCGGTCACACGGTGCCGCGCGCCACCTGCAGCGCGGCGTCGAGCGCCGTCCCGAGGTCCGCCCACAGGTCGTCGACGTCCTCGATGCCGACGCTCATGCGCACGAGGTCCTCGGGCACGGTGAGGGACTCGGTCGCGAACCGCCGACGCCGCTCGAGCGTCGACTCGACGCCGCCGAGGCTCGTCGCCGGGACCCACAGGCGCACGGCCGCCACGAACGCGTCGGCACCCGCGGCGCCGCCGACGGGCCGCACCCCGAGGATGGAGCCGTAGCCGTCCATCTGGGCGGTCGCACGGGCGTGCCCCGGGTCGTCGGGCAGGCTCGGGTGGCGGACCTCGACGACCGCGGGGTGGGCGGCGAGGCGGCGGGCCAGCTCGGCCGCGCTGCGCTGCGAGCGCTCGACGCGCAGGGCCAGCGTGCGCAGCCCGCGCAGCGCGAGCCACACCTCGAACGGGCCGGCGATCGCGCCGTGGTTCGTGCGGTGCGCGACGACGCGCGCGTGCAGCGCGGGGTCGTCCGTGACGACGGCGCCGAGCACCACGTCGGAGTGCCCGGCGAGGTACTTCGTCACCGAGTGCACGACGAGGTCCGCGCCGAGCGCGAGGGGCCGCTGGCCGAGCGGCGTGGCGAACGTGTTGTCGACGGCGACGAGGGTGGCCACCTCGTGCGCGGCGGCGACGAGGGCCGGCAGGTCGGCGACCTCGAGCATCGGGTTGGTCGGGGACTCCAGCCACAGCATCGCCGCGGGCGGCACGTCGCCGCCGCCGCGGACCGCCGCGGCGACCGCCTCGGTGTCCGCGACGTCGACGAGGTCGACGGTGAGCGCGCCGCGCTCGGCGAGCTCGCGCAGCAGCACGAGGGTCACCTGGTACGCGTGCCGGGGGACGACGACGCGCCCGCCGACGGGCACGAGCGCGAGCACCGCGGCGATCGCGGCCATGCCCGAGGCGAGGACCACCGCGGGCGGCCCGTCGACGTCCCGGCCGGCGGCCGCGTGCCCGGCGCGCTCGAGGGCCGCCAGGGCCTCCTCGAAGGGCTCCCACGTCGGGGTGCCGCTGCGCGCGTACAGGTGCTCGCCGGCGACCGGCTCGCCCTGCGACACGTACGTCGAGGACAGCACGACGGCGGGGTTCACGGCGGCGCCGGGCGTGCGCGCGGGGCGGCCCGCGCTGACGGCGAGCGTGTCGGGGGAGAGGGCGGCGGGGTGCGACGAGGTGTGCGGGCGTTCCACCCGCGCAGGGTAGCCCGCGCGGCGCCTCGGTCCGTGCGCGCGCCCGGTAGGGTCGGGCGGCGATGGACGCCACGACAGCCCCCGCGACGGAACCCACGGCCACCGGCCACCCCGACGGGGGAGGTGGGCGGCCCCGGGTCATGGTGCTGTTCGGCGGCCGCTCCGGCGAGCACGCGATCAGCTGTGCCACGGCCGGCGGCGTGCTGCGCGCGATCGACCGCGACCGGTACGACGTCCTCGCCGTCGGCATCACGCGTGCCGGCCAGTGGGTGCTCGCCGAGGACGACCCCGACCGGTGGGCCATCCGCGACGGGCGGCTGCCCGAGGTCGAGGACACGGCGACGCGCGTCGTGCTGCCGCAGGGCACCGTCGAGCACGACGTCCAGGTCGTCGAGGACGGGCGCGTGCCGCGCACGCTCGGCGCCGTCGACGTCGTCTTCCCGCTGCTGCACGGCCCGTTCGGCGAGGACGGCACGCTGCAGGGCCTGCTCGAGCTCGCGGACGTGCGCTACGTGGGCTCGGGGGTGCTCGCGTCGGCGGTCGGCATGGACAAGCACATGATGAAGCTCGTGCTCGCGGGCTCGGGCCTGCGCGTCGGGCCGTTCCGCGTGCTGCCCGGCGGTGCGCCGGCCGACGCGGCCACGCTCGACGCCGTCGTCGCCGACCTCGGCCTGCCGCTGTTCGTCAAGCCCGCGCGCGCGGGGTCGAGCCTCGGCATCTCGCGCGTCGACGACCGGGCGCAGCTCGAGGCCGCCGTCGCCGAGGCGCGCCGGCACGACCCGAAGGTCGTGATCGAGGCCGCGATCGTGGGCCGCGAGGTGGAGTGCGGCGTGCTCGGCGGACGGGCCGGGGCGCCCGCGCGCGCGTCGCTGCCGGGCGAGATCGTCGTCACGGACGCGCGGCACGCCTTCTACGACTTCGAGGCGAAGTACCTCGACGAGGCCGGCGTGCAGCTCTCCTGCCCCGCCGACCTGCCGGCCGACGTCGTCGAGCGCGTGCGAGAGGTCGCGGTGCAGGCGTTCGACGCCGTCGGGTGCGAGGGCCTCGCGCGCGTCGACGTCTTCGTCACGGCCGACGACGAGGTCGTGGTGAACGAGATCAACACGATGCCCGGCTTCACGCCCTACTCGATGTACCCGCGCATGTGGGAGGCGACGGGCACGACGTACCCCGAGCTCGTGGACGAGCTCGTCGGGCTCGCGCTCGAGCGGTCGACCGGCCTGCGCTGACCGGCGTCCGCCGGTCGCGTCAGAGGCAGGACCGCTCCTGCCGGGTCAGCGCGACGGCCGGCCCGAGCAGGTCGACGAACGACGTCGTCGCGAACTCCGTGACGGCCTCCGGCACGCGCACCTCGACGGCGGGGACCCGTCCGTAGGTGGTGAACGTCCAGTCGCCGTCGTCCTCGACGACGACCCAGTCGGTCGTCGGCCCGTTCGGCGTCTCGACCGACTGGCAGCGGTCCGCCGTCGGGCCGAGCGGCTCCACGCCGCAGCGCAGCACGACCGCCGCGTCGGCGCGTCCCCACGCGGCCGTCGCCTGCGCGTCCGTGTCGAGCCGCGGCAGGTCGTCGGACAGCTGCGGCGGCAGGGCCAGCACCACCGACGCGCACACGGGGTCCGTCGCGTACGGGGCGACGTCGACCGCGACGGTCGGGGCGCACGCCGCGAGGGTGACCACGGCCGCGGCGACGAGGAGCGGGGTGGGGCGGCGTGGCACGGCTCCACGGTACCCGGCGTCCGTGCCGGTCCCGTCGGCCCGTCGGCCCGTCGGCCCGTCGGCCGCCGCGCCGGCCCGGTCGCCCCACGACCGCGTGCGCGGTGCGGGCGCGGGACCGTCTAGCGTGTGCGCGTGGCCGCCGAGAGCACCCTCGTCCGTGACCTCGCCGAGCAGGACCTGCTCGACCGGATCTTCCCCCACCTGCCCGTCGGGTCGCGCACGCTCGTCCCTCCGGGCGACGACGCGGCCGTGGTCGCCGCGCCCGACGGACGCGTCGTCGTCACCTGCGACGTCCTCGTCGAAGGCGTGCACTTCCGGCGCGACTGGTCGACCGGCGCCGACGTCGGCCGCCGCGCCGCCATGCAGAACCTCGCGGACGTCGCCGCCATGGGCGCGCGGCCGACCGCGCTGGTCGTCGGGCTCGTCGTGCCCGGTGCGACGCCCGTGACCTGGGTGGAGGGCCTGGCGGCAGGCCTCGGGGACGCGTGCCGGCCGCTGGACGTCGGCGTCGTCGGCGGCGACCTGTCGTCGGGTCCGGTGCTCGTCGTGGCGGTCACCGCGCACGGCGACCTCGAGGGACGCACGGCCGTGCGCCGCACCGGGGCGCGGCCGGGCGACGTCGTCGCGCTCGCCGGGCGCTGCGGGTGGTCGGGCGCGGGCCTGGCGCTCCTCGCGGCCGGCCGCACGGACGTCGCCGCCGACCTGGTCGCCGCCTACCGGTCGCCGGAGCCTGTCGTCGCGGCGGGACCCGCCGCCGCCCGCGCGGGGGCGACCGCGATGCTCGACGTGTCCGACGGGCTGCTGCGTGACGCTCGCCGCCTCGCGCGCGCCAGCGGCGTGACGCTCGACCTCGGTGCGCCGCGCACGGTGCTCGCCGACGACGTCCTCCGCCTCACGCCCGCGGCCGACGTGCTGGACGTGCCGGTCGAGGACTGGCTGCTCGCGGGCGGCGAGGACCACGGCCTGCTGGCGACCTTCCCCGCGGACGCCCCGCTGCCCGACGGCTTCCGGCCCGTCGGCGTCGTGCGGGACCGTGCCGACGAGCTCGTGCTCGTCGACGGCCTTCCGCCGCGGCCCGGCTCCGTGGGCTGGGACCACTTCGGGGACTGAGGCGCCCGGGCCGGGGTCGTCCGGCGGGCGGTCCGTGCGGGCGCCGAGCCGGCCGGCTCAGCCCCGGCGGTAGCGGATCTCGAGGAGCTCGGCGCCGCCGACGTCGTCGAGGCGCTCGACGCCGTCGGGCTGGAACCCGTGGCGCCGGTAGAAGTGCCGCGCGCGCTCGTTCGCGGACAGCACCCACAACGTCAGCGGCGTCTGCTCGCCGGCCTCGGCGACGACCGTGCGGATCAGCTCGCGTGCGACCCCGCGGCCCCACGTGCCCGGGTCCAGGTAGATCGAGTAGATCTCGCGCTCGCCGCGGCGGGCGTCCTCGTCGCGCGACGGGCCGTAGGAGGCGAAGCCGAGCAGCCGGCCGCCGGCCTCCGCGACGAACGTGCGGACGCGGTCCTCGGGACCGGCCGCGAGCAGCTCGCGCCAGCGACGCGACCGCGCCTCGGTGTCGAGCGCGCTCAGGTACTCGTCCGGGACGATGCCGGCGTACGCCTCCTGCCAGGAGCGGACGTGCACGTCGGCGATGGCCGGGGCGTCGTCGGGCGTGGCGGGGCGGATGGTGACCTCGTCGATCTGCTCGACCATGACGCCAGCGTGCCACACGGGCCGTCGGCCGCACGAGGGATCGCCGGGTCCGTCGTCGGCCGCTCGCGCGGCCCCGGGGCACAGCATGAGGGCCCGTGAGCGGTGCTCACGGGCCCTCGTCGGGTCCTGCTGTGCGGGTGCGCCGGCGCCCGGGGGCGGCGGCGCGGCACGGAGGTCTCCGCGCGCGTCTCAGACGGCGCGCTGGACCTTGCCGGCCTTGAGGCACGAGGTGCACACGTTGAGGCGCTTCGGGGTACCCGCCACGACGACGCGGACCCGCTGGATGTTCGGGTTCCAGCGGCGCTTCGTGCGCACGTGCGAGTGCGAGATGCTGTGCCCGAAGCTCGGGCCCTTGGCGCAGACGTCGCAGTTGGCAGCCACGGTCTTCTCCTGGTTCTGGTCTGTCCCGGGCCGGCGGGCGGTCCGGTTCGTGCACGACCCGCGCACGCGGCCTCGGCCGGGCCGTCACCAGGGGTCTGATGACAGGCCACGACCGCACGACGATGCGTCGGGAAGTCGGTGGGGATGCCGGACGGGGTCCGGGCAACCGGACAAGGCTAGCCCATCGACGTCCTGGCGCCCAAATGTGGGCGCCGTGCGGCACAGTGCTCCGGTGGACGCGGCGGCGGGGAGCCGCCGGCGGGCCTCGTGCGCGGGCCGCACGGGGGCGTCCCGGGACGACGGCGGAGGGCGGGGACGGATGGCGGTGCGGCCGGGGGACGGCACCGGGCTGGAGCCCGGGGACGGTGCCGACGTGCCCGCTGCCGACGTGCCTGCTGCCGGTGCGCCCCGTGCCGGTTCGGGTGCCCTGGGCGACCCCGTCGTCCTCCGTGCCTGGGCCGCGGGCGCCCGGACGGCCTGCGCCGCCGCGCGCGAGCGCGTCGACGCCGTCAACGTGTTCCCCGTGCCGGACGCCGACACGGGCTCCAACGTCCTGCTGACCGTCTCGGGGGGAGCGGACGCGGTCGCCGCCCTGCCCGCCGGTGCGGACGCGGCCGCCGTGGCGCGCGCGCTCGCGACCGGGGCGGCGACGGCGGCGCGCGGCAGCTCCGGGATCATCGTCAGCCAGTGGCTCGTCGGCCTCGCGGCCGCCGTGGCGGCGGGGGACGACCTGGCCGGGGCGCTCACCCGCGCGGCGGTGGCCGCGCGCGCCGCGGTGCCCGACCCGCAGGAGGGCACCGTCCTCACCGTCGCCGCCGAGGTCGCCGCGCACGTGGGCCGCGACGCGACGGCGCCGGTGGGCCGTGACGCGGCGGCGCGGGGAGCGGGCGCGCGCACGGCGGCCGACGTCCTCGCGGAAGCGCTCGCCGTGGCGCGCGCCGACCTCGGCCGGGTCAGCGCCGGTCACGACGTCCTGCGGGCCGCGCACGTCGTCGACGCGGGGGCGTGCGCCCTGCTCGTCCTGCTCGACGCGCTCGGGCACGCGCTGCGCACGCGGACCCCCGCCGGCGCGGTGGACGTCGACCTCGCGTGGCTGCCGTCCGGCGCACCTGCGCCCGGCGCCGGCCGCACCGCTCATGCGGGCCACGCGGGCCACCCCCACGAGGGCCACGGCGCGTCGGGCGGCGGCGCGTTCGAGGTGATGCTGCTCGTGCGCAGCGGCGCGGACGCGGACGCCGGCTCGGCCTCGCGGGCGGACGCCGACGCCCTCGCGGCCGCGCTGCGCACCGTCGGGGACGCCGTCGCGGTCGTCGCCGCCGGTGACCGCTGGCACGCCCACGTGCACACGGACGACCCCGCGGCGGCGCTGGCGCTCGTCCCGGCGGCGGCGCGCGACCGGGTGCTCGTCCGCGCGGTGGAGCCGGGCGTCGTGGCCGGGCCGGGGCTCGTGGTGGTCACGGCGTCGCCCGGGCTCGCGGGATGGTTCGCCACGGCCGGGGCCGTCGCGCTCGTCACGGGAGCGGGGGCGCCGCCGGACCCGGCGCACGTGCGGCGCGCGGCGGTCGACACCGAGGCGGCGACCGTCCTCGTGCTCGACGCGGTCGGCGGCGTCGCGGCCGCGGCGGCGTCCCCGGACGTGCCGGAGGTGGCGGCGTCCCCGGACGTGCCGGAGGTGGCGGTGCTGGCGGCGGGGTCGGACGGCGCGGCCGTCGTCGCGTGCCTCGCCGCGCTCGCGGACCCGCCCGCGGGC
>NZ_JBFTEP010000050.1:0-24651 GCF_047229365.1 Cellulomonas pasadenensis
CCTCGGTCGAGGAGGCCGTCGAGGGCGCCGACGTCGTGCTCGTCCTGACCGAGTGGGACGAGTTCCTCACCGCCGACCCCGCGACGCTCGCGCCGCTCACGGCCACGCCGCGCCTCATCGACGCCCGCGGCAAGCTCTCCGCCGACGCGTGGCGCGCCGCGGGCTGGCACTTCACGGGTCTGGGGCGCACCGCCGCCTGACCCCACCGACGCGGGCGTGCGATCCGACCTGATCCCCGCGGGGCCGGACCGCACGCCCGCCCCGACGTCCGCGTGCGCGCGCGCGTGACGCACCGAGGACCCGATCACGTGCCGGTGGTCGGGTCCTCGTGTGTGCCGGATGGTTGCCCGGGGCGCGCAGGGGGCGCCCCGGGCGACGCTCACCCGCCGAGCGCGTCGGCGACGACCTGCTTCGCCTCCTGCTGCACGCGCTCCAGGTGCTCGGGCGAGACGAACGACTCGGCGTAGATCTTGTAGACGTCCTCGGTGCCGGACGGCCGCGCGGCGAACCACGCGTTCTCGGTCGTGACCTTGAGCCCGCCGATGGACGCGTCGTTGCCGGGGGCGCTCGTGAGCCGCGCGGTGATCGGCTCGCCGGCGAGCTCGGTCGCGGTGACCTGCTCGGCGGACAGCGCCGCGAGCGTCGCCTTCTCCTCGCGCGTGGCGGGCGCGTCGACGCGCGCGTAGAACGACTCGCCGAACCGCTCGACGAGCTCGGCGTGGTGCTGCGACGGGCTGCGGCCGGTCGTCGCGAGGATCTCGGAGGCCAGCAGCGCGGGCAGGATGCCGTCCTTGTCGGTGGTCCACACCGTGCCGTCGGTGCGCAGGAACGACGCTCCGGCGGACTCCTCGCCGCCGAACCCGACCGACCCGTCGACGAGCCCGGGCACGAACCACTTGAACCCGACGGGCACCTCGAGCAGCCGCCGGCCCAGCGACGCCGCGACGCGGTCGATGAGCGACGACGAGACGAGCGTCTTGCCGATCGCCGCGCCCTCGGGCCAGCCGGGGCGCGCGCCGCCGTACAGGTAGGAGATCGCGACCGCGAGGTAGTGGTTCGGGTTCATCAGGCCGGCGTCCGGCGTGACGATGCCGTGCCGGTCGGAGTCCGCGTCGTTGCCCGTCGCGATGTCGAACGGGGCGGTGCCGCCGGCGCCGGGGCGCATGCGCTCCAGCAGGGACGCCATCGCGTACGGCGACGAGCAGTCCATGCGGATCTTGCCGTCCCAGTCGAGCGTCATGAACGACCAGCGCGGGTCGACCTCCGGGTTCACGACCGTGAGGTCGAGCCCGTACCGCTCACCGATCGCGCCCCAGTACTCGACCGACGCGCCGCCGAGCGGGTCCGCACCGATGCGCACGCCCGCCGCCCGGATCGCCTCGAGGTCCACGACGTTGGCGAGGTCGTCGACGTAGGACGACAGGTAGTCGTGCTTGCGCGTCGTCTCCGCCGCCAGCGCCTGCTCGACGCCCACGCGCGGCACGTTGCGCCAGCCGGAGCGGAGGATCTCGTTGGCGCGGTCGGCGATCCACCCGGTCGCCTCCGACCCGGCGGGGCCGCCGTGCGGCGGGTTGTACTTGAAGCCGCCGTCGCGGGGCGGGTTGTGCGACGGGGTCACGACGATGCCGTCGGCGAGGCCCGGGCCGGACGTCCGCACCCCCTCGCTCGTGCCCGCGCCGTTGTTCCGCAGGATCGCGAGCGACACGGCGGGCGTCGGCGTCCACGAGTCGCGGGCGTCCACGTGCACCTCGACGCCCGCGGCGGCGAGCACCTCGAGCGCCGTCGTCCACGCCGGCTCGGAGAGCGCGTGCGTGTCGCGGCCGATGAAGAGCGGGCCGTCGGTGCCCTGCCCGCGCCGGTACTCGACGATCGCCGCGGTGATGGCCACGATGTGCGCCTCGTTGAACGCGCCGTCGAGGGCCGAGCCGCGGTGGCCGCTCGTGCCGAACACCACCCGCTGCGCGGGATCCTCGAGGTCGGGCTCCCGGTCGTGGTACGCCGCGAGCAGGGCGTCCACGTCGACGAGGTCGGAGGGCTGGGCAGGGGTTCCGGCGCGCGGGTCCATGCCCTGATCCTCCCGTAGGGGAGGCCCGCACCGCACCCGGTCGGACCCGCTTCTCGTCACGCACGGCCTCGGTGAGACCGTCGTGCGGGGGCCGTGTCGTCCCCGCCACCGCGGTCTCACGGCCGTCGAGCCGGGTGGGGTCAGCGCTCCGCGGCCAGCGGGTCCCGCGGGACGAACCCTTGCGGCACCCGCACGCGCAGCGCGCCGGCGTCGACCTGCACGACGAGCGGCTCGTCCGGGCCGACGGTGTCGGTCAGCTCGCCGTCGACGTCGAGGCGCAGGGCGCGGTCGGTGACGACGCGGATCTCGGTGCCCGTGACGTAGCCCTTGTGCCCGAGCGGCCGCCACGGGGTCGTCGCCTGGTGCACGGCCGCGGCCATGACCGACGCCGGGTGCGCGCCGCCCAGCGCGTACGCGACGAGCAGCCGGTCGTCGATGCCGGCGTCGGCGGCGATGGCGGTGCCCGCGTGCACGCGTCCGTTGGCGACGTTGAGCTGGTGCGTGCGCACGTGCCACGTCCGGCCGTCGACGGTCACCTCCGCCTCGAACGGTCGGTGGGTCACGAGCGCCCGGGCGGCCGTCAGCGCGTACGCCGCACGGCCGAGCCGGCGCTTGAGCAGGTGCGGCGTGCGGCCCGCCACCTCCGACGACAGCCCGACGCTCACGAGGTTGGCGAACCAGTCGTCGTTCGCGCGGCCCAGGTCGACGCTCACCGTGCGTCCGTGCGCCACGACGTCGAGCGCCGCCCCGAGCCGCAGCGGCAGGCCGAGGCTGCGGCCCGTGTTGTTGGTGGTGCCGAGCGGCAGGTAGCCGAGCACGGTCCGACGGCCCGCGAGGTGGTCGACGACCGCGGCGAGCGTCCCGTCGCCCGAGCCGACGACGAGCACCTCCGGCTCGGCGGCCAGCACGCGCGGGAGCAGGTCGGGCAGCTCGGCGCCGGGGTCGCGCACCACGTGCACGTCGAGCACCCGCACGCCGCGCGCGACGAGCGCCGGCGCGATGCGGTCGTGCAGGGCGGCGCCGCGGCGCGACCGCGCGTTGACGACGACGACGGCCTCGGGCGCGCGGTCGACGCCGGGAGCGGCGGGTGCCGGTGCGCGGCGGCGGTCGACGGGCGGCACGGGACCTCCCAGGGCCAGGTGGACGTGCGTCAAGGATGCCCGAACCGTCCCCCCGCCCCCACCCCGGACCCGTGCCGTGAGACCGCCGTCGCAGGGACGTGACGTCCCCGCGGGCGCGGTCTCACGGACCGTCGTCGGACGCCGCCCGGTAGCCTCGGGCCGTGCCCGCCAACGACACCTTCGTCCTGCGTCCCTTCGAGGGCCTGCCCGGTGAGCCCGACTGGGTCGCGCTCCGCGAGCTGGTCCCCGCCGCCACCGCGACCGCCCGCACGACCACCGAGCACGGCGCCCGCGACGTCGTCGTCACGACCGTCCTGCCCAACTCCTGGCCCGCGCTGCACCGCTCCGACGGCACCGTGCTCCTCGCGCTGCAGACCGGCACGAGCTCCGGCGACGCGAGCCGCGACCTCGCCACCGCCCTGCTCATGGCGCTCGACGCCGAGCCCGGCACGGCCATCGAGACGATCGGCCTGCCGACGCCCGGCCCGCGCCTGCAGGACGTGCTCGACCTCTCCGTGCCGTTCGAGGTCACCGTCGAGGACAGCTTCGCCTACTGGCTCGACCCGACGACCGAGAAGACGTCGGAGATCGAGGCCGCGATCGAGGAGGCCGACGCCGGGATCATCGACACCCGCCGGCTCGGCGCCGTCGAGTCCGCCTACTGGTGCCGCATGGGCGCCAAGGAGTTCGTGCGCTGGGCGCAGGCGGAGGACGAGCAGGTCGTGCTCGACGGACTCGCGCGGCTGCACGGCCGGCGCGAGTCCGGCTTCGACGGCGGCCGGTTCCTCGGCTACTTCCGCACGTCGGGCATCGTCGTGCCCGTGTGGGAGCTCGCGCGCGGCTCGGAGGCCGACGACGTCGAGGCGCCGCTCGCCGCGTTCGCGCCGCGCCTCGCCGAGGCGATGGCCGACACGACCCCGCTCGACGCGAACGCCCGCCGGGCGCGCGCCGGCCTGGTCGCCCGTCAGGTGACCCTGCGCTGATGACTCCGCGCTGACACGTCCGTGACCTGCGCCTCCGTCCGGGTGGCGGCGCGGTCGCCGGGGCGGACGGGGTGCGGTCGTGAGGCGACCGCACCCCGTTCGTCGCTAGGGTGGGAGCCGTGACACCCACGGGGAGCGAGGCCGGCCGCAGCCCGGAGCAGGCCGTCGAGAGCCGCCCCCGCGGGCACCGCCAGCGCCGGCGCGTGGCCGTGATCATCCCGGCCAAGGACGAGTCGCGGCGCATCGCCGCGACGGTGCGCTCGGCGCGCGCCATCCCGCACGTCGACCTCGTGCTCGTCGTCGACGACGGGTCGGAGGACAACACGCAGCACGTCGCGCGGGAGGCCGGCGCGGTCGTCGTGCGGCACTCGCACAACCGCGGCAAGGCCGCCGCGATGGAGACGGGCGCCGCGGTCGTCGCGATGCGCGACGCGCCCGACCGGCCGCCGCGCACGCTCCTGTTCATCGACGGCGACCTCGCCGAGACCGCGGTCAACACCGCACCGCTCGTCGCGCCCGTGCTCGAGGGCGTCACGGACCTGGCGATCGCGCTGCTGCCGCCGCAGCCGGGCGCGGGCGGGCGCGGGCTCGTCGTCGGTGCGGCGCGGCGCGCGATCGTGTCGATGACGGGGTGGACGCCCACGCAGCCGCTGTCCGGCATGCGGTGCCTGACGCGCGAGGCGTTCGAGGCCGCCACGCCGCTGGCCCGCGGCTGGGGCGTCGAGGTCGGCATGACCATCGACCTGCTGCGGCAGGGCTACCGCGTCCTCGAGGTGCCGTGCGAGCTGCGGCACCGCCCGTCGGGCACCGACCTCAAGGGCCAGCTGCACCGCGCGGCGCAGTACCGCGACGTGCAGATCGCCGTCAACGCCCGCCGCGCGCGCTCGGCGGCGTCGTCGGTGCGTCGGACGCTGGGGCCGGGGGAGCGTCCGGCCCGCTGACCGCGCGCGTGCCGGCGGCCGTCGGGTCGCCGGCCGCCGGGTCGACGGGCTGCGCGGAGGGATCGTCCGCGAGGTCGCCCGCCGGGTCGTCCCCGGGGTGCGCGAGGCGCCACTGCGCCGCGGCGGCGACGAGGCACGGGACGGACACGGCGATGCCCGTGGCCAGCACGACGATCCCCGAGTCGTTCATGAGGAACCCGATGGTCAGCGCGACGCCCGTCGCGGCGACGGCCGGCTGCAGGAGCGGCACCGCCTGGCGCAGCCCGGCGAGCGGCGAGCCCTCGCCCATGATCGCGCCGCGCCGCGACCGGGGGCCGGCGAGCACGAGCCAGGTGAGCGCGACGCCGCCGATCGCGAGCACCAGGTAGCGCCAGGACGTCAGGACGCGCAGGTTCACCGAGAGCTTGCGCCACACGACGTCCCACAGCCCGCCGTCGAGCACGGTCGCGAAGAACCGGCCGAGGTGCGTGCGGTCC
Source organism: Cellulomonas pasadenensis (assembly GCF_047229365.1). NCBI lineage: Bacteria > Bacillati > Actinomycetota > Actinomycetes > Micrococcales > Cellulomonadaceae > Cellulomonas > Cellulomonas pasadenensis. Next base: position 5,587 of record NZ_JBFTEP010000050.1, read on the forward strand.
GCGGGCGCGCGCAGCCAGTCGAGCCAGGCGAACCCGAGCACGACGACCGTGCCGACCACGCCGACGAGCAGCACGACCTTCCACGACACGCGCCGCCCGCTGACGGCCACGGCGAGCATCGCGAACGCGACGAGGATCGCGGGCGGGCCGCCGAAGTCGGCGCCCCACTGCGGCGCGCCGTCGACGACGGCGAGCACGAGCCCGACCGCCACCACCGCCGCCACGGCGAGCCGCCGGCGGCCGGCCCGCAGCAGCGCGTCGGCGAGCACCACGGCGACGAGCACGCCCGCGGCCGTGATAAGGGCGAACGCCTGGTTGCTCATGCCGTAGAACCGCGCCGCCATGATGCGGTGCGCGCCCATCGGCGCGTCGACGACGAGCGGCGAGCCGGCGAGGGCGTCGACGACCAGTGTCACGACGGTGACGCCCGCGACCACGCCCGCCGGGCCGAGCACGTGCCGGCGCCACGGGCCCGCGAGCGCCGCCGCCGTGATCACCGCGACGAAGCCGAGCAGCGCCGCCCAGAACGCGGTCACGGGCCGGTCCGACCGCCACCACGGCACGAGCCCGACGAGGAACGACGCGACGGGTGCCGCGCCGAGCGCGAGCGAGGACACCTGCAGCACCCGCAGCGCGGGGGTGAGCGCGCGCCCGTCCCGCCGGCGGCGGCGCGTCAGGACGACCGCCGCGGCGAGGAACAGCGCCGCCTGCGCCAGCACGAGCCGGGCCGAGAACGTGCCGGACACCCGCGTGACGGCGGACGCCTCGCGCTGCGCGTCGATGAGACCGGCGACGCGCGCCCCGCCCGTCGCCGGCCCGTCGGTGGGACGCATCTCGGCACCCGGCAGCGCGGGCGCCTCGTCGAGCAGACCGAGCAGCGCGAGCAGCGTCGGCGTCACGTCGGTGGACTGCACGACGCCGGCCTGCCGCGTGGACCCGGAGGTCAGGAGGCTCTCGCCGAACGCGGGACCGTCCGGGCGGGGGCCGACCGCGGCGGCCAGCTGCAGCGCGATGCGGCCCGAGTCCGCGAGCGACACGACGAGCACGGTCGCGTCGTGCCCCGCGAGCGCGTCGAGCACCGCGCCGACGCGGGCGTCCACGGTGGCGGCCTGCTGCGCGCGCGACGGCTCGACGATGGCCTCGGAGCCGGGCAGGTCGGACACGTCCGGGGCGCCGCCGAGCGAGGTCTCCTCCTCGGGCGCCTCGTCGGCCGGGTCCGCCGTGGGGTCGGCGGACGGCAGGCGGGGCGCGGTGCCGTAGCCCGGGTCGCGGACCTGGCCGGCGTCGACGACGAGCAGGTCGGCGCCCGCGGCGTCCCGCACGAGCCGGCCGAGGGCGGCCGCCGAGGCGGGCGCGCGGACGTGCTCGCCGACGGGAAGGCCCTGCGGGTCGGCGAGCGCGATCGCCGCGCCCGGGCCGACCCCGACGGCCGTCGCGCCGGCGTCCGCGACGACGCGGCCGAACGTGCCGGGGCGTGCGCCGTACGACTCGGCGTCCGCCGCCGCGAGGTAGTCGTCCCAGCCCGGGACCACGCCCGCCTCGCCGGGGTCGCGCAGCGTGCGGCAGGTGCGGTCGTCCGCGGGAAGGTCGGCCGCGCGGGCTCCGGCGGAGACGCCGAGCCAGCCGTCCGCGGGGCAGGAGCGCGTCGCCACGGAGCGTGCCGCGACGGCGCCGACCGACCCGTCGCGGGACAGCTCCCACAGCGCCGGCGTGGTCAGCGAGCCGACGTCGTCCCAGCGCAGGCCCGTGACGCCGACGAGGACGACCGGACCCGGCACGGGCGTGTCGAGCGCGGACGTCGCGGGCGCCCCCGACGCGGCCGGTGCCGCGGCCGCGGGCGTCGCCGCGCCGACGCCCAGCACGGCCGTGAGCACGGCGAGCAGGGCGGGGACGAGGGCACGCAGGGACCGGGGCACCGCCTCAGCGTACGGGCGCGCACTACGCTCGGCGGGGCCGCACGGGCGGCCGCCACGACGATCGGGAGGGTCGATGAGCGTGCCGCGCTACGCGTACCTGGGGCCGGCCGGGACCTTCACCGAGCAGGCGCTGCGGAGCGTCGCGTCGCCGGACGAGGCGGAGTACCTGCCGCAGACCGACGTGGGCTCGGCCGTCGCGGCGGTCCGCTCGGGCGCGGCGGACTACGCCGTCGTCGCCATCGAGTCGACCGTCGAGGGCGGGGTCACCGCCACGCTGGACGCGCTGGCCACGGGTGAGCCGCTGCTCGTCCTGCGCGAGGTGCTGGTGCCCGTGCAGTTCACGCTCATCGGGGCGCCCGGCACGCGGCTGGCGGACGTCGCCCGCGTCTCGGCGCACCCGCACGCGTGGGTGCAGTGCCGCCGCTGGCTGGCGGCGCACCTGCCCGGGGCCGTGCACGTGCCCGCGACCAGCAACACCGCGCCGGCCGCCCTCCTCGTCGAGGCGCTCGCGGCCGGGGACGCCGGGGCGCTGCCGTTCGACGCGGCGCTCGTCCCGCCCGCCGCCGTCGCCACGTACGGGCTGACCCCGCTCGCCGAGGAGGTCGCCGACAACGCGTCGGCGCTGACCCGGTTCGTCGTCGTGGGCCGGCCCGGCGAGGTGCCGCCGCGCACGGGCACGGACAAGACGAGCCTCGTCGTGCACCTGCCCGACAACGAGGCGGGCGCCCTGCTCGCGATGCTCGAGCAGTTCGCCGTGCGCGGCGTGAACCTGTCCCGCATCGAGTCCCGCCCCATCGGCGACGCGCTGGGCCGGTACTCCTTCTCCATCGACGCCGAGGGGCACATCACGGACGAGCGCATGGGCGAGGCGCTCATGGGCCTGCACCGGCGCTGCCCGTACGTGCGCTTCCTCGGGTCGTACCCGCGGGCGGACGCGGTGGCGCCGACCGTGCACGTCGGCACCGCGGACGAGGACTTCGTCGAGGCACGCGCCTGGCTCTCCCGCCTCCGCCGCGGCGACACGGCCTGACGACCCGCCGGACGCACCGACCTGACCGCCTCCCGGACCGACCCACCGGTCCGGGCGCCGGCCGACGGCTGGTGCCCACCGCGGACGGGGTCCGACGTGCGGCTCGCGCGCGTCGTCCGCACGCCGGACCCCGCTCGGCGTGGACATGGCGGCGGTGGACCAGTGGCGGTGGCGGGCGGACGTGGACACGTGCGTGTGCCGCGCGCCGTCCTCGCTAGCATCGCCGCGACCACACGGGAGCCCGCACCAGCGGGCTGAGAGGACGGCTGTCGGGCCGTCGACCGTTCGAACCTGTCCGGATCATGCCGGCGTAGGGAGTGCCATGCCTGACGTGCGTCCCGTCCTGCCCACCGAGCCCGCGGCCGCGCCCGCGACGTCGTCCGCACCGACGTCGCCCGCATCCCCCGCCGCCGCACCCGCCCCCGCGGACGCCCCCGCCCCCGCGGACGCCCCGGCCCGTGCCGCCGACCCCGCGCGCGCCGCCGTGCGCGGCGGCGTCCTCGGCAACTACGTCGACCAGTTCGACATCTTCCTGCCGGTGCTCGCGCTCGCGCCCGTCGCGGCCGAGCTCTACGGCCCCCGCGCCGTCGTCACGTACGCGGGCCTCGTCTTCGTCGCGACCCTCGTCGGCCGCCCGCTGGGGGCCGCGCTGCTCGGGTCGCTCGCCGACCGGGTCGGGCGGGCCGTCGTCGCCCGGGCCAGCATGCTGGGCCTCGGGGTGACGACCCTGCTCATCGCGGCGCTGCCGGTCGCGGCGATGAGCCACGAGGCGGTGCTGCTCGCGGTGGTGGCGCTGCGGTTCGTCAGCGGCGTGCTCATCGGCGGCGGGTACACCTCGGCCGTCCCGCTCGCGATCGAGTGGTCGGCGCCGCGGCGGCGCGGATTGGTCAGCGGGGTCGTCATGGCGATGTCGCCGGCGGCCAACGCGACGATCGCGGCGCTCGTCCTGGTGCTGCTGGGCGTGCTGGGCGCCGACGGGTACGCCGCGTGGGGGTGGCGGGTGCCGTTCGTCGTCGGGGCGGTGCTCGCGTTCGCCGCGGTCGTCCACTTCCGCCGGCACGTGCGCGACACCCCGGAGCGCGCCGCGGCCGCCCCCGCCGCGCGTCCGCTGACGACCGTGCTGGTCGGCGCGGAGCGGCACCGGCTGTGGCGGCTCATGGTGCTGATGACGGGCCTGTGGCTGTTCACCACCATGGGCGTGACCGTGGTGACGTCGCAGCTCGGCGTGGTCGCCGGCCTCGACGGTGCGGCGGTGACGCGCACGATGCTCGTCGCGACGGCCGTCTCGGCGGTCGCCATGGTCGCGAGCGGGCACGCCTCGACGCGGGTGGGTCGCCGCCGGTTCCTCGCCGGGTTCGGCGTCGCCGCCGCGGCGCTCGCACCGGCGACGTACCTCGCGGCCTTCGCCGGCCCCGCGTCGCCCGGGGCCCTCGTCGCGCTGGTGACGGTGCTGCAGGTCGTGACCGTCTCGGCGTACGGCCCCATCGGCGCGTACCTCGCCGAGCGGTTCCCGCCGGCGGTGCGGTCCAGCGGCTACGGCACCGCGTACAGCCTGTCGATCGTCCTGCCGGCGCTGTACCCGTTCTGGCTGCCGCCGCTGCAGGCGGCGTCCGGCGACGTCGCGCCCGTGGCGGCGCTGCTCGCGCTCGGGGGCGTGCTCGTCGCGGTGGGCGCGGCCACGTCGCCGCAGGAGGCCATGGCCGACCCGGCGGCCGACCCGGTCTGACCGCGGACGCCCGGCTCCCTCCGGTGCCGGCGGCTCAGGCCGCCGGCACCCGCACGACGAGGGCCTGCCGGTCCACGCGCGCCTCGATCTCGGTGGCGTGCCCGACGATGTCGCCGTCGACCTGCACGGGCTCCGGCCGGCTCGCGGCGAGGTGCACCCGGCGGGCACGGGTGTGGTCGATGCGGCCGACCTTGCCGGGCAGGTCGTTGCGCACGCCGACGCCCTGCAGCGCGACCTCGCCGAACAGCTGCGCCCAGCCGGCGAGGCCGCCGCGGGTGTCGATGAGCGCGACGTCGAGCTCGCCGTCGTCGATGACCGCGTCGGGCAGCAGGGTGATGCCGCCGGGGAGCTTGCCGCAGTTGCCGATGAGCATGCTGCGCACGCGCACCGTCTCGGTCTGCCCGCCGTCGAGGCGGACCCGCAGCTTCAGGCGGCGGCCGTTGAGGTGCTTGGCACCGGCCACGAAGTAGGCCATCCAGCCCATCTTCGCCTTGAGGTCGTCGTCGGCGTCGGCGACCATCTGCGCGTCGAAGCCGAGACCGGCGATGACGAGGAAGACGTGGTCGCGCGGGTGGTCGGTGTCGTCGGGCATGTCGTCCGCGGCCTCGGCGATGTCGTCGTCCATGAGGGACTCCCACTTGACGACCTTGAGCCAGCCGACGTCGATCGGCTTGTCCTGGCCGTCGATGGCGACGCCCATCGCGGCGATCGGGTCGTTGAGCGGGATGTCGAGGTTGCGGGCGAGCAGGTTGCCCGTGCCGAGCGGCATGAGGCCCATCGGCACGCCCGTGCCGGCCAGCGCCTCCGCGACCGCACGCACGGTGCCGTCGCCGCCGACCGCGATGACGAGGTCGGCCCCCGCGGCGACGGCCTCGCGCGCCTGGCCCACGCCCGGGTCCCCCACGGTCGTCTCGAGCCACAGCGGCTCGGGCAGGTAGCGCTCCGACGCGGCCTTGTAGACGGCGGCGCGCAGGGCCGGCACGTCGGGCTTGGACGGGTTGGCGACGAACGCGACGACGCGACCCTCCCGCGGGGCGGCGGCCACCTCCTGCACCGGCTCGGCGTGGGCGAGGTCGTCGCTGCTCGCCTGGCGGCGCTGGCGCACGAACACCGTGCCGGCGAGCGCCAGCGCGAGCACCGCCAGCACGGCGGCGACGACGGAGACCCACTCGACCCAGGACATGGCGCGAACGTACCGGGGTGGCCCAGCTCCGGCGATCCGGGCGGCGGGACGGGTGGACGTCGCGTGCGTCACGCCGCGGCCGGCGCGGCCACCCGTCGCCGACGGTCGGTAGGGTCGACGCGTGATCGATCTGCGGCTCCTGCGGGAGGACCCCGATGTCGTGCGCGCCAGCCAGGTGGTGCGCGGTGAGGACCCGCACCTCGTCGACGAGGTGCTCGACGCCGACGCCCGGCGCCGCTCCGCGCTGACGGAGTTCGAGACGCTGCGCGCCGAGCAGAAGGCCCAGGGCAAGAAGGTCGCGCAGGCGTCCGGGGACGAGAAGCAGGCGCTGCTCGCGCACACCAAGCAGCTCGCGGAGCGCGTCAAGGCGCTGCAGGCCGACGCCGCCGCGGCGGAGGAGCGCGCGACCGAGCTGGCGCGGCGCATCGGCAACGTCGTCGAGGAGGGCGTGCCGGCGGGCGGCGAGGACGACTACGTCGTGCTCGAGCACGTGGGCACGCGGCGTGACCTCGCGGCCGAGTACGGGCCGGACTTCGTCGTGCGCGACCACCTCGACCTCGGCGAGGGCCTCGGCGCGATCGACACCGAGCGCGGCGCGAAGGTGTCGGGCGCCCGGTTCTACTTCCTCACCGGCATCGGCGCGCGCCTCGAGCTCGCCCTGCTCACCGCGGCCACGGACCTCGCGCTGCGCAACGGCTTCACGCCGATGATCACGCCGACGCTCGTGAAGCCCGAGATCATGGCGGGCACCGGGTTCCTCGGCGCCCACGCCGACGAGGTCTACCACCTGCCGGCCGACGACCTGTACCTCGTCGGCACGAGCGAGGTCGCGCTCGCCGGCTACCACAAGGACGAGATCCTCGACCTGTCCGCCGGCCCGCTGCGGTACGCCGGGTGGAGCGCCTGCTACCGGCGCGAGGCCGGCTCCTACGGCAAGGACACGCGCGGCATCATCCGCGTGCACCAGTTCCACAAGGTCGAGGCGTTCGTGTGGGCGCGGCCCGAGGACGCCGCCGACGAGCACCGCCGCCTGCTCGCGTGGCAGCAGGAGATGCTCGCGCTGGCGGACCTGCCGTACCGCGTCATCGACACCGCCGCGGGCGACCTCGGCTCGAGCGCGGCCCGCAAGTTCGACTGCGAGGCGTGGCTGCCCAGCCAGGAGCGGTACATGGAGGTCACCTCGACCTCGAACTGCACGACGTTCCAGGCCCGCCGGCTGGGCGTGCGCGAGCGCACCGAGGACGGCACGCGCACGGTCGCCACGCTCAACGGCACGCTCGCGACGACGCGCTGGATCGTCGCGATCCTCGAGAACCACCAGCAGGCCGACGGGTCGGTGCGCGTGCCGGAGGGGCTGCGCCCGTACCTCGGCGGCCTCGAGGTGCTCGAGCCGGTCGCCGCACGGGGGACGGCACAGGGGGCCGCACGGGAGGCGGCGCGGTGAGCCGCACGCGCCTCGTGGCGCTCGACGTCGACGGCACGCTGATGAGCTACGACGGCGTGATCTCCGCCGACGTGCGGGCGGCCGTGGCGGACCTCGTCGCGGCCGGCGTGCACGTGGTGCTCGCGACGGGCCGGTCGATCCACTCGGCCACCGAGGTCGCGCAGGACCTCGGGCTGACGGAGGGCTGGGTCGTCGGCTCCAACGGCGCCGTCACGGCACGGCTGGACCCGTCGGCGGACGGCGGGTACGACGTGGTGCACGCCGTGACGTTCGACCCCGCCCCGGCGCTGCGGACCATCGCGCTCGAGATCCCCGACGTCCTGTTCGCCGTCGAGGACCTCCGCGTCGGCTTCCGGGTGTCCCGCCCGTTCCCGGACGGCGAGCTGACGGGGGAGCAGCGCGTCGAGCCGTTCGAGCAGCTGCTGGCGACGCCGGCGACCCGCGTCGTCATCCGCAACCCCGGCGGCACGCCGGAGGAGTTCCACGAGCTGGTGGAGCGCGTCGGCCTGCACCAGGTGTCGTACGCCGTCGGGTGGAGCGCGTGGCTCGACCTGACGCCGGCCGGGGTGTCGAAGGCGAGCGCGCTCGAGGAGGTCCGGCGCGAGCTGGGCGTCGAGCCGTTCGAGACCCTCGCGGTCGGCGACGGCGAGAACGACGTGGAGATGCTGCGCTGGGCGGCGTGCGGCGTCGCGATGGGGCACGCGCTCGAGCGCGTCCGGCTGGCGGCGGACGAGGTCACGGGGACGATCGACGACGACGGTGCCGTCGCCGTCCTGCGGCGCGCCCTGGCCTGACGCCGCCCGCGCGACCTGCATCGATGCAGACGCGGGCCGCCGGTGGCCGTGCCGGGGCGTCCGAGACCCCAACCTTCCGCGCCGTGACCTGATCGTGACCGGTTCGTCAGTGTTTCGCCCTTGCAAGCGTTGCTGAAACAGACTTGTCTCGACGGAGGCCGGGCCACCACGGTCCGCCGAACGACCACGAGGACGTGGAGGTCACATGAAGCGGATCCAGCGGAGCCGCGGGCTGGCGCTCGCCGCATCGGTCGCCGGGCTCGGGCTCGTGCTCACGGCATGCTCGGGCGGTGACGGGGGCGACACGACGGGCGGCGGCGGTGACGCCGAGCCGACGTTCGACTGCGCCGACTACGAGCAGTACGGCGACCTCGAGGGGACGACGGTCTCCGTCTACACCTCGATCGTCGACCCGGAGGCCGAGGAGCAGCGGGCGTCGTACGCCCCGTTCGAGGAGTGCACCGGCGCCACCATCGACTACGAGGGCTCGCGCGAGTTCGAGGCGCAGCTGCCCGTGCGCCTGGAGGCCGGCAACGCGCCCGACATCGCGTACATCCCGCAGCCCGGCTTCCTGCGCTCGCTCGTCGAGGACTTCCCCGACGCCGTGCAGCCCGCGGGCGACGCCGTCGTCGAGAACGCGAACGAGTACTACACCGAGCAGTGGGTCGAGTACGGCACGGTCGACGGCACGCTCTACGCGACGCCGCTCGGCGCGAACGTGAAGTCCTTCGTCTGGTACTCGCCGTCGGCGTTCGAGGAGAACGGCTACGAGGTCCCGACGACGTGGCAGGAGCTGCTCGACCTGACCGACCAGATGGTCGAGGACAACCCCGACGTCAAGCCGTGGTGCGCGGGCATCGAGTCCGGCGACGCCACCGGCTGGCCGGCCACCGACTGGCTCGAGGACGTCGTCCTGCGCACCGCGGGCCCCGACGTGTACGACCAGTGGGTCAACCACGAGATCCCCTTCGACGACCCGCAGATCGTGGCGGCGCTCGAGGAGGTCGGCGGCATCCTCAAGAACGAGGACTACGTCAACGGCGGCCTCGGCGACGTCGCGTCCATCGCGTCCGCGCCGTGGAACGAGTCGGCCAACGGCATCCCCGACGGGACCTGCCAGCTGCACCGCGCCGCGAACTTCTACCAGGCCAACTGGGACGAGGGCCTCGAGGTCGCGGAGGACGGCGACGTCTACGCGTTCTACCTGCCGGGCGCGTCGGAGGACGACAAGCCGCTGCTCGGCGGCGGCGAGTTCGTCACCGCCTTCTCGGACCGCGAGGAGGTGCAGGCCTTCCACGCGTACCTGTCGAGCCCGCAGTGGGCCAACGCCAAGGCGGAGGTGACGGGCCAGGGCTGGATCAGCGCGAACAACGGCCTCGACCCCGAGCTGCTGCAGTCGTCGATCGACCAGCTGTCGTTCGACCTGCTGACGGACGAGTCGTACACGTTCCGGTTCGACGGCTCGGACCAGATGCCCGGGTCCATCGGCACCGGCTCGTTCTGGCGCGAGATGGTCGCGTGGATCAGCCCGGGGCAGGACTCGCAGACCACCCTCTCGAACATCGAGGCGGACTGGCCCAGCAGCTGACCCGACGCGGCAGCTGACTCCAGCAGCGCGCACGTGGTGGGGGTCGCCGGTCAGGCGGCCCCCACCACGACGTCCCGCACCCGCCGGCGCGGGTGCCCGCCGACCACCGCTGACCGGTCGCCGCCGACCGGCACGACGAGGGGATGACCACCGTGGACTGGTTGCTCCAGCCCGACACGACCGCCGAGAAGCTCACGCTGATGGTCATCGCCATCGTGCTCTTCGTCGTCGTGATGGGCGCGATCCTGCTGGGCATCGACCGCCTGAGGCGCGCCCCCACGTGGGTCGTCGTGCTCGGCTTCCTCGGCCCGACGCTGCTGTTCCTCGCGTTCGGCCTGCTCTACCCCGGCCTGCGCACGGTGTGGAACTCGTTCCGGGACGGGCGCGGGCGCACCTTCGTCGGCGCCGACAACTACGTCACGGCCTTCACGGACGGGCAGTTCCAGGTCGTCCTGCGCAACACCGCGCTCTGGGTCGTGCTGGTGCCGCTGCTGGCGACGCTCTTCGGCCTCGTCTACGCCGTGCTCGTCGACCGCACGCGGTTCGAGTACGTCGCGAAGACGCTGATCTTCCTGCCGATGTCGATCTCCCTCGTGGGGGCGTCGATCATCTGGAAGTTCGTGTACGAGTACAAGCCGGTGCAGGGCAACATCCAGCAGACCGGCCTGCTCAACCAGGTGCTCGTGTGGCTGGGCATGGAACCGCAGCAGTTCCTCCAGGACCAGCCGTGGAACAACATCTTCCTCATCGTCGTCATGGTCTGGATCCAGGCCGGCTTCGCGATGACGGTGCTGTCCGCGGCGGTCAAGGCCATCCCCGACGACATCGTCGAGGCGGCGCGGCTCGACGGCCTGCACGGGCTCGGCATGTTCCGGTACATCACGGTGCCGTCGATCCGGCCGGCGCTCGTCGTCGTCGTCACGACCATCGCGATGGCGACCCTCAAGGTCTTCGACATCGTGCGCACCATGACCGGCGGGAACTTCAACACGTCGGTCGTCGCGTACGAGTTCTACACGCAGAGCTTCACGGCACGGAACCAGGGCCTCGGCGCCGCCCTCGCGGTCATCCTCTTCGTGCTCGTCATCCCGATCATCGCGTACAACGTGCGGCAGCTGAAGCTCGCGGAGGAGATCCGATGACCGCCATCCCGCCGACGACGCTCACCGACCCGACCGAGGTCGACACCCGCAAGGTGCGGGGGCTGACCCGCGCCGAGCAGCGCGCGATCGCCGCGAAGGGGCGGCTGAGCTCGCCGTGGGCGTCGGGCATCGCGATCGTGCTGGCGATCCTGTGGACCGTGCCGACGTTCGGCCTGCTCGTCACGTCGTTCCGCCCCCGCTCCGAGATCCGCGGCTCGGGCTGGTGGACGTTCCTGCAGAACCCGGCGGCGACGCTCGAGAACTACAGCGAGGTGCTGTTCGGGTCGTCCACGAGCTTCGCGACGTTCTTCGTCAACTCGGTCGTCATCACGCTGCCCGCGGTCGTCATCCCCATCTCGCTGGCGCTCCTCGCGGCGTACGCGTTCGCGTGGATCCCGTTCCGCGGCCGCGAGGTGCTGTTCGTCGCGGTGTTCGCCCTCCAGGTCGTGCCTATCCAGGTCACCCTGCTGCCCCTGCTGCAGCAGTACGTGTCGTGGGGGCTCGCCGGCTCGTTCTGGGTCGTGTGGCTGTCGCACTCGATCTTCGCGCTGCCGCTCGCGATCTACCTGCTGCACAACTTCATGAAGGACATCCCCGCGTCGCTGGTCGAGGCGGCGCGCGTCGACGGCGCCGGGCACGTGACGGTGTTCTTCCGGGTGCTGCTGCCGCTGCTGACGCCCGCCATCGCGTCCTTCGGCATCTTCCAGTTCCTGTGGGTGTGGAACGACCTGCTCGTCGCGCTCGTGTTCGTCGGCGGCACCACCGACGTCGCACCGCTGACCGTGCGCATCGCCGAGCTCGCCGGCACGCGCGGGTCGCAGTGGCACCTGCTGTCCGCCGGCGCGTTCGTCGCGATGGTCGTGCCCCTCGTCGTGTTCCTCGCGCTGCAGCGGTACTTCGTGCGCGGGCTCCTCGCGGGGTCCGTCAAGGGGTGACGGCGGCGGGCGCGCGTAGCCTGACCGCGTGCCCGCCCCGCTCCTGTTCGTCGTCTCCGGGCTGACGCAGTACGTCGGGGCCGCGCTCGCGGTCGGGCTGTTCGCCGTGCTGCCCGCCGGCGTCGTCGCGTGGCTGCGCATCGCCGTGTCGGCGCTCGTGCTGCTCGCGTGGCGCCGGCCGTGGCGCGAGCGGAGCCTGTGGGAACGGGGCCGGCTGGGCGTCACCGTGGCGTTCGGCGTGGTGCTCGCCCTGATGAACGTCGCGTTCTACGTCGCGATCGAGCACCTGCCGCTCGGCACCGCCGTCGCCCTCGAGTTCCTCGGGCCCGTCGCCGTCGCGGCCGTCACGGGCACCGGCTGGCGCGACCGGTCGGCGATCGCGGTCGCCGCCGTCGGCGTCGTCCTGCTCGCCGGCGTCAGCCTCGACACCGGCCCCGGCGCCGTGACGGGGCTCGTGGCGATCGGCGTGTCCGCGGTCTGCTGGGCGGCGTACATCCTGCTCGGCCGCCGCGTCGCGCGGGCCGGCACGCCCGGCGCCAGCGGGCTCGCGGTCGCGATGACCGCCGGCGCGGTCGTGCTCGCGCCGTTCCTCGCCGGGGGAGCGGGCCCCGCGCTCGCGGACGCGCGGCTCGCGGCGCTCGTCGTCGCGATCGCCGTGTGCTCGTCCGTCGTGCCCTACGCGCTCGAGCAGGTGGTGCTGCGGCGCGTCACCGCCGCGACGTTCGCGGTGCTCCTCGCGCTGCTGCCCGCGACCGCGGCCGTCGTCGGCGCCGTCGTCCTGCGGCAGTGGCCGCACGGGCTCGAGCTGGTCGGGCTGCTGCTCGTCTCGGGCGCGATCGCGCTCACCGCCCGGTCGGGCGCGGAGGAGCCGGCCGAGGCCGCGCCGCCGCCCGCGCCCTGACCGCGGTCCGGGGTGCCGTCAGAGGTACTGGCCGGGCGTCGGCCGGACGTCCTCGCCGCCCTCGCCGTGCGGCGCCGGCATCGCGAACGGCCCACCCGGGCCGGGCGGGCGCGCACCCGGCGGCAGCGCGCGGCGCATCTGCGAGAGCTGCGCCTGGGCCGCCATCTGCTGCGCCACGAGCGCCGTCTGGATGCCGTGGAACAGCCCCTCGAGCCAGCCGACGAGCTGCGCCTGCGCGACGCGCAGCTCGGCGTCCGACGGGGCCGCGTCCTCCGAGAACGGCAGCGCGATGCGCCGCAGCTCGTCGACCAGCTCGGGGGACAGGCCGTCCTCCAGCTCGTGCAGCGAGCGCTCGTGGATGTCGGCGAGCCGCGCCCGGGCCGCGTCGTCGAGCGGCGACGCGCGCACCTCGTCCAGCAGCTGCTTGATCATCGTCCCGATCCGCATGACCTTGGCCGGCTGCTCGACGAGGCCGGCGACGTCCTCGCGGCGGCCGTCGACCTCCGCGTCGCCGTCGGGCCCGGCCGGCTCGCCGCCGGCGGGGACCACGACCACGCGCGGGCGGTCGTCGGCGGGGTCGTCGTGACGGCGGTCCTCGTCGTGCTGCGTCTGGTCCATCCTCGGCATTCTGGTCGAGGCCTCCGGCACCCGCAGCCCGGTCGCCGCCGCCGGTCCCGCCACGGCCCGTCCCGCCACCGCCCGTCCCGCCGCCGGTCTCCCGTCGTCCCCCCGCCACGGTCGCCGTCCGAACCGGCTGTCGTGCAGCCGTCGGCTTCCCGCGTGCTGCCGAAGGGCCGGGTCGACGCGGTCCGGCGGCGTCTGCTGGCTAGGCTGGCGGGCATGGCGTGGCTGAGCACCCCGGCGCATCACCGTTGGCTCGAGGCGGAGGCCGACCGGCTCTGGGAGTTCGGGCGCGCGTCCCGCGTGCCGACGGGCGGGTTCGCCCGCCTCGACGAGCAGGGCCGCCCCGAGGACGGAGCGCTCGAGCTGTGGGTGACGTGCCGCATGACGCACGTGTACGCGCTCGCGCACCTCGCCGGCCGACCCGGCTCCGCCGCGCTCGTCGACCACGGCCTCGCCGCCCTCACGGGCCTGTTCCACGACGCCGAGCACGGCGGCTGGTACGCGGAGGTCGAGCGCGACGGCACGCCGCGTGACGACGAGAAGGCGGCCTACCCGCACGCGTTCGTGGTGCTCGCGACGGCGAGCGCCACCGCGGCCGGACGGCCGGGCGCGCGCGAGCTGCTCGACGAGGCGCTCGCCGTGCAGGAGCGGCACTTCTGGGACGACGCGGCCGGCATGGCCGTCGAGGCGTGGGACCGCACGTTCACCGACCTCGACCCGTACCGCGGGGTCAACGCGAACATGCACACCGTGGAGGCGTACCTGACGGCCGCCGACGTCACGGGGGACCGGCGCTGGCTGGACCGCGCCGCCCGGGTCGTCGAGCGGGTGGTGCACGGCTTCGCCGCCGGCAACGGCTGGCGCATCCCCGAGCACTTCGACGCCACGTGGACGCCGGACCTCGAGTACAACGCCGACACGCCCGCGCACCCGTTCCGCCCGTACGGCGCCACGATCGGGCACTGGTTCGAGTGGGCGCGCCTCACCCTGCACACGCGCGCGGCGCTCGCCGCGGCCGGTGACGACACCCCCGCCTGGCTGCTCGACGACGCGGTGGCCCTGTTCGACGCCGGCGTCCGCGAGGGCTGGGCCGTCGACGGCGCTCCCGGCTTCGTCTACACGGTGGACTGGGAGGGCCGCCCGGTCGTGCGCGAGCGCATGCACTGGGTCGCGGCCGAGGCGGTCGCCGCGGCCGCCGCGCTCGCGCACGCGACGGGGGAGCGGCGGTTCGACGACCTCTACACGCAGTGGTGGGAGTACGCCGGGACGTACGTGCTCGACCGCGAGAACGGGTCGTGGTGGCACGAGCTCGGCACCGACAACCGGGTCTCGCGCACCGTCTGGGCCGGCAAGGCCGACCTCTACCACGCGGTGCAGGCCACGCTCGTGCCGCGCCTGCCGCTCACGCCCGTGCTCGCACCGGCGCTCGCGGCGGGCCTGCTGGCCTGACGCCCGCTCGGGCGCGCGGCGTCAGGGCTCGAGCAGCACCTTCCCGAAGACGTCGCCGGACGCCAGCAGGCGGTGCGCCTCGGCGGCCTCGGCCAGCGGCAGGCGCGCGTGCACGACCGGCGCGAGGCGGCCGTCGGTCAGCATCGGCCACACGTGCTCCGCGACCTCGGCGAGGATCGCGTCCTTCTGCGCCGCCGGGCGGTCGCGCAGCGTCGTCCCGATCACGGACGCGCGCCGGGCCATGAGCGCGGACAGGTCCAGCTCGCCCCGCCGTCCCTGCTGGAGCCCGATGACGACGAGCCGCCCGCCCTCGGCGAGCGCCGCCACGTTGGCGCCGAGCGCACCCCCGCCGAGCACGTCGAGGACGACGTCGACCCCCCGGCCGTCGGTCGCCGCCCGCAGCCGGTCCGCGACGTCGCCCGCGCGGTGGTCGACGACGACGTCCGCACCCAGCGCCGCCACGCGCGCACACCGCTCCGGCCCGCCGGCGGTGGCCACGACCCGGGCGCCGAGGGCGCGACCGACCTGGACGGCCACCGACCCGACGCCGCCGGAACCGCCGTGCACGAGCACCGTCTCGCCGGGCGCCAGGCGCGCGGCGCGCAGGTTCGACCAGACGGTCGCGACGGCCTCGGGCAGGCCGCCCGCGTCCACGAGCGCTACCGCCTCGGGCACCCGCAGCGCGTGGGTTCCCGCCACGATCACCCGTTCGGCGTAACCTCCGCCGGCGAGGAGGGCCGCCACCCGGTCGCCGACCCGCCACGGGACGCCTGCCGGGTCCACCGGGGCCGAGCCGGGGGCGGCGCCCGCGGGGGCTGCGAACCCCGTCACGACGCCGGACACCTCGAGACCCGGCCAGGCGGGCGCACCGGGCGGGGGCGGGTAGCGGCCCTCGCGTTGCAGCAGGTCAGCGCGGTTCACGCCCGCGGCGGCGACCTCGACGAGCAGCTCGCCCGGCGCCGGTGACGGCTCCGGCACGTCCCGCACCTGCAGCACCTCGGGCCCGCCGGGCCTCGTCACGACGACGGCTCGCACGCCGCCGAGCCTAGGTCGCAGGCCTCGTCACGGCCCGTCGTGGCCGTGCGCGACCGCCGCGTCGGCGCGGGCGATTCGCGCGGTACGTGCCGTATCGGACCGGGTGAGTCCCGTGGCAAACTCTGCGCCGGGCTAATGGTCCGCTGTCCAGGTACCGATGAGACGCAGACGGCAGTCACCCGACGTGCCGGCGCGACTCGCCAGACGGTGCGTCCGCGAGAGCGTCCGACGTCGGGCGAGAGGAAAGGATCGACATGCTGCGACGGCTCGGCATCCGTGCCAAGGTCCTGGCGGTCCTCGCCGTGCCCATGATCGTCCTCCTGGCTGCCGGCGCGTTCATCTCGAACAACGCCCTCCAGGACCTGCGCTACGCCCGCGCCTCGCAGCAGGTGGTCCGCACGCTCGACGCGCTGGCGCCGCTCTCCGCGGCCCTCCAGCAGGAGCGGACCATCTCGTTGACGGGCGGCAGCGCGGAGCAGATCGCCGCGGCACGTCAGGAGACCGACAAGGCCCTCGCCGCGACGCGGGAGGTGACGGCGGAGCTCGACCTGAGCCAGTTCCCGCCCTCCGTCGTGCGCGAGTTCCAGGAGGTCCAGGACGCGTTCGCCGTCGCGCTGCCGCAGCTGCGGACCCGCGTCGACGAGAGCGCCCAGCGCACGGTCCTCAAGAGCGCGTTCAAGCTCAACATCGACGGCCAGCTCCGCGTCCTCGAGGGCGTCGCGAACTCGCTCCGCGACCGCGAGCTCGCGCAGTACATCACCGCCACCCGGGACACGGGGGTCCTCGTCGACGCGCTGGTGACCGAGTACATCGCCGGTGTCGAGCTCCTCAACGCCGTCACGGACAGCCCCGCGGCCTCCCGCACGTTCCAGGGCCTCACCGCCGCGACGGAGCTCGCCCGTGAGCGCGCCCGCGCCTCCGTGGGCAACCTCGATCTCGACGGCGTGGCGGTCTCCAGCGGCGACCCGACCCCGACGCTCCTCGCGCAGCGCTCGCTGTTCCAGCAGGGCAACGTCGCCGCGGTGTCGTCCATCGACCCGGCGGCGTGGCTCGGCCAGACGCAGGCGCAGCTCGACATGCTCAGCGGCGTCAACGACGGCGTGCTCGCCGGCGCCGACGTCCGCGCCGCCCAGGCCGTGGGCGACGCCCGCGACACCGCGCTCCTCACGATCGCGCTCGCCGTGCTCGCCGCCGTCGCCTCGCTGCTGTTCGCCACGTTCGTCGCCCGCGGCATCGTCGTCCCGCTGCGCCGTCTGACCAGCGCCGCCGCCGACGTCCGCGAGCAGCTGCCCCGGCTCGTCGAGCAGGTGGCGGTCCCCGGTGAGGGGCCCGAGATCCAGCTCGCCCCGATCCCCGTGACGTCGAGCGACGAGATCGGCCGCCTCGCCGCCGCGTTCAACGCGGTGAACGCGCAGACCGTCACCGTCGCGCAGGAGCAGGCCGCCCTCCGTGGCTCCATCGCGGAGATGTTCGTCAACGTCGCCCGCCGCGACCAGGTCCTGCTCAACCGGCAGCTGTCCTTCATCGACTCGCTCGAGCGGGCCGAGGAGGACCCGGGGACCCTGGCGAACCTGTTCCGCCTCGACCACCTCGCCACCCGGATGCGCCGCAACGCGGAGTCCCTCCTCGTCCTCGCGGGCATCGACTCCGGCCGTCGTCTGCGCGACGCGATGCCGCTCTCCGACGTCATCCGCACCGCCTCGTCCGAGATCGAGCAGTACGACCGCGTCGAGCTCGACCTGCAGGTCGACCCGCACATGCTCGGCTTCAACGCCCTGTCCGCCGCCCACCTGCTCGCCGAGCTCCTCGAGAACGCCACGGTGTTCTCCGAGCCGGAGACGCCGGTCGTCGTCAGCACGGGCGTCAGCGGCGCCTCGGTCGTCGTGCGCATCACCGACCAGGGCCTCGGCATGACCGAGGCCGAGATGGACGCGGCGAACCACAAGATCGCGTCCGTCTCCGCGAGCGACGCCCTCGGCGCGCAGCGCCTCGGCCTCTTCGTCGTCGGCCGCATCGCCCAGCGCCTCGGCGCCGAGGTCACGCTGCGCAAGCGGCCCTCCGGCACCGGCACCGACGCGCTCGTGCTCTTCCCGAGCACCCTGTTCTCGGCCAACGAGGTCGGCGGCTTCGGAGCCGCGCCGCTCGCCCCGGCGTCGTCCGCCATGGCACCGGTCGCCGAGATCGAGGCGCCGGAGGTCCGCGAGGTCGACCTCGCCGGGCTCACCGACGGCGAGACGTCGCTCGGCCTGCCCCGCCGCCGGCGGGGTGACGACAGCGCCGCGACGCCCGTCGCGCCGTCCGCGCCCTCGGCGCCGGCCCCCGACGACGCGCCGATCCCGGTGCCGAGCGTCGGCGGCAACGGCCTGCCCACGCGGTCGCGCAAGACGTTCGACGAGGACAACATCGTCCTCCCCGAGGCGCCCGAGGCCCGGCTGTCGCCGGAGCTGTCCGTGGGCGGCGGCGACTGGGCCCCGGCGGTCCCGGCGGCGCCCCGCGCGCTCGGCGGCCTCCCCAGCCGCACCCGTGCCTCGACGTCCGCGTGGGCCGCGCCGCAGGCGCAGGACGACGCGCAGCAGGCCGCCCCGGCGGACCCCGCGACGCGCGCCGGCCTGTTCTCCGGCTTCCGCAACCGCGAGGCGCTCGTCACGACGTCGTCGGACGAGCAGCCCGCAGAGGCCGCACCGGCCGCGTTCCACGTGCCGGGCCTCGTGCCCGACGAGGACGCGTCGGCGTCCGCACCGTCGTCCGACGGCGGCTGGCCCGTGCCCTCGTGGCGCGAGCCCGCGCAGGACGCCACGCCGCTGCCCGGCCGCACCGGGGACGGCCTGCCGTCGCGCACCTCCGCCGCCCCGCAGGACGCCACGAGCGCGATCGCGCCCTGGGCGGCCGAGGCGGAGCAGGACGAGGAGCAGACCTGGGGTCAGCCGGAGCAGCAGCCGTGGGCCCAGCAGGCCGAGGCCGAGCAGCCGTGGACCCAGCAGGCCGAGGCCGAGCAGCCGTGGGCCCAGCAGGCCGAGGCCGAGCAGCCGTGGGCCCCGCAGCAGGAGCAGCAGCCGTGGGTCCAGCCCGAGGCCGCACAGGAGCCGTGGGCTCCCGCGCAGGCCGAGGAGCAGCAGCCGTGGGCTCCGGCGCAGGCGGAGGAGCAGCCGTGGGCTCCGGCGCAGGCGGAGGAGCAGCAGCCGTGGGCTCCGGCGCAGGCGGAGGAGCAGCCGTGGGCCCCCGCGCAGGCGGAGGAGCAGCAGCCGTGGGCTCCGGCGCAGGCGGAGGAGCAGCCGTGGGCCCCCGCGCAGGCGGAGGA
>NZ_JBFTEP010000050.1:24751-25784 GCF_047229365.1 Cellulomonas pasadenensis
GCAGCAGCCGTGGGCCCCCGCGGCAGAGGCCGCTCCTGCGTGGGGTGACGCCGAGCCGTCCGCCCCGCAGCAGCCGGCGCCCACCGAGGAGCCCGCGCCGTCGTTCACCGCGTACAGCGGCTACTCCGGCTGGGCCGGCAGCGCCGACCGTCCGGCGATCGACTACCAGGCGCCGTACGTGCCGTTCGAGCGCACGCTCGACGAGGCCCGTGCGTGGCACACCGGGGCGATCCCGGTCGTCCCGGAGCCCGCCCGCCGGCGCGCCGAGCCCGTCGCGGCGCAGCCCGAGGCCCTGCAGCACCGCGAGGCCGAGCCGGTCGCCGAGCAGCTGCCGAGCCGGCACGCGGCGGCGCCCGTCCCCGTGCTGCTCGAGCCGGACCCGGAGGAGGAAGCCCCGGCCGCGCCGTGGGCGCCCGTCCCCGCCCCGCAGCAGGCGGTCGCCGAGCAGCAGCCCGCCTGGGCCCCGACGGCACCCGAGGCGCCGCAGTGGCAGGCGCCGCAGTGGCAGGACGAGGCCCCGGCCGCTCCCGTCGCGCCGGTCCAGCAGCCTGCCGCCGAGGAGCGCCCCGCGACCCCGGCGTGGAGCCGCCCGTCGAACGGCTGGCAGGCGCCCGTCGAGCAGCCGACGCAGATGTTCTCGCCGGTCGAGGCCGCCGAGGCCGTCGCGTTCCCGCAGGCCCCGGTGCAGCAGCCGCCGGCCCCGCAGGCACCGGCGTACCAGGCCCCGGCGGAGCAGCCCGCGCCCCTGGCGCAGCGCTCGCCGGCACCGCAGGCCACCGCGCAGCCGGCGTGGCAGGCCGCCCCGGCGCCGTCGGCCCCCGCCGGCCAGGACGCCCCGGCGTTCGGCGACCTGGTCCGCCCGGTCGACGACAAGCCCAAGCGTCGCTGGGGTGCCTTCTTCGGCCGCCGCAAGGAGGACGAGGCGGAGCCGGAGACCGGCCAGCAGGCCGCCGCGCCGAGCGCCCCCGTGCGGTCGTCGGCATGGGGCGCCGAGCCGGCTGCCCCGGCCGCCGGCGGCTGGCAGGCCCCGACG